>JAUVKN010000101.1 GCA_030596245.1 Bacteroidia bacterium
AAGGGGAGCTACCCTGAGATCCCACAGATGGAGGTACACCCGGTGGGGTGAAGAGATTGAGGCGGGCAATGAAGAGCTATATGATCATTTGAATGATCCTGAAGAACACACCAATCTTGCCAATGACCCGGAAATGCAAAAAACAATGGCACAGATGAGGGGGGAATTTGATATGGCAAGAAAAACGGCCCGAACAACCATCACAACCCAATAGGAAGATTGATGACCATATTTCATATCTTAGTGAATATGTTATATGATAGTTCCATACCAATAAGACCAAACATAGAATGAACTCCCGTGAACGTGTACTTGCTGCCTTAAACCATACAGAACCTGACAGGGTCCCGGTGGACCTGGGGGGGCATCGCTCCTCAGGCATTTCAGCCATTGCCTACCACCATTTGCGCAAATACCTTGGTCTTGCAGAGAAACCTGTGAGGGTATATGACATGGTGCAGCAACTGGCCATCATCGATGAGGATGTGCTTGATATGTTCGGGGTCGATACGGTGGAGATGGGTCGCGGATTCCTGCTGGATGATGATGACTGGAAACCATGGACCCTTCCGGATGGAACTCCCTGTGAAATTCCATATTATACCAATCTGGAAAAAAAGGGAGATGACTGGCTGATCCTTGATTCGGATGGCGCCGAGGTGGGTATTCTAAAGAGAGGGAGCCTCTATTTTGAGCAGACCCTTTTTCCCCTTATGGAACGGGGTATTGAGAATGATGATTTCGAAGACCTGGAGGAGATGCTGGGTCGGCAAATCTGGAGTGCTGTGGTACATCCTGGTGCCCACCTGGCCATGGATGAAGAGGGATTAAGCGAGATGGCTGGTAAGGCTAAAGCATTGAGGGAATCCACTGACCGGGCCATTGTAGGCCTTTTTGGAGGCAATATGTTTGAATTGCCCCAGATGGTTTACCGGATGGACCATTATCTGCTGGCTACCGGTATGTATCCCGACAAGGTGCTGGAGCTGTCCGAAAAGCTAGCAGAAATACATTTAAAGAATCTGGAAAAGTGGTTGTCTGCAGTGGGACCCTATATCGATGTGATCCTGTTCGGGGATGACCTGGGTGGACAGCAGGGACCGTTGATTAGTCCGGATGCATACAGGGAATTCTATAAGCCCTATCACAAGAAGCTTTGGGGCAGGGCCAAGGAGCTCGCCGATGTAAAGGTACAGCTTCACTGCTGTGGAGGGATCTATGAACTGCTGGATGATTTGATTGAAGCAGGGTTGGATGCCGTGAATCCTGTGCAGATCTCCTGCCGGGGGATGGATCCGGCCCGGTTAAAAACGGAATTTGGAGAGAGAATTACATTCTGGGGTGGGGGGTGTGATACACAAAGTGTTCTGCCGTTGAGAACTCCGGATGAAGTGAAGGGACATGTTCGGGAATTAACTTCCATATTCAGCCCCGGCGGCGGATTTATTTTCCAGCAGGTGCATAACATCCTAGCCAATGTACCTCCGGAAAATGTGGTGGCCATGCTGGAATCCATCAATAGCGCCCGGTCATAATTAAGAAATCACTATTTTTGAATATTATCAAAATAAAATCTTCAATAACCACCATAAACTCAAACAACCCATGAAATTTATTCCAACTAATTCCATTGTAATTATTCTTATTGCCGGCTTTCTCAGCATCAATTCATTTGCCCAGGAGGGCTATGTGCCTGCTGAGGAGAACCTGGAGAACCGTGAATGGTTCCTGGATGCCAAATATGGCCTATTTGTTCACTGGGGTGTCTACTCCATCATGGGTGGTGGAGGTGACCAGGGGATTGCTGAATGGATCATGGAAAGGAAGAGTATTCCCATCGTACAGTATGAAAAACTGCCTGGATTTTTCAATCCTGTTGATTTTGATCCGGCCCAGTGGGTCTCAATGGTCAAGAGGGCCGGGATAAAATACATTACCATCACCAGCAAGCACCACGATGGTTTTGCCATGTATGATTCAAAGATCAGCGACTATAACATTGTGGATGCCACACCCTATGGTAAAGATGTAATTGGAATGTTGAAGGAGGAGTGTGATAAGCAGGGTGTGAAGCTGTTTTTCTACCATTCCCAGCTGGACTGGCATCATCCGGATTACTTTCCACATGGTCGCACTGGTGAGGGAATCAGGGATAGGTCCCAGTCAGGTGACTGGAATGCCTACATCGACTATATGAATACCCAGCTTACCGAATTACTTACCCAGTATGGTGAAGTAGGTGGGATCTGGTTTGACGGCATGTGGGATAAGCCTGATGCAGAGTGGAGGCTGGGGGAAACTTATTCCCTGATCCATGAACTGCAGCCGGGGGCATTGATTGGAAGCAACCACCATAAGATGCCATATCCCGGAGAGGATTTCATGATGTTTGAGAGGGACCTGCCGGGAGAGAATTCAATGGGTTTCAACAATACAGGGATTTCCGAGGAGGTACCCCTGGAGATGTGCGAGACCATGAATGGTTCCTGGGGCTTTAATATCATCGATCAGAATTATAAATCTGTGAAGGCGCTGATCCAGACCATGGTTCGCTCTGCCGGATATGGAGCCAATTTCCTTCTGAATACGGGACCTATGCCTAATGGGCAGATCCAGCCTGAAAATGTGGATACCCTGATGGCCATTGGTCAATGGCTTGAACTCCACGGAGAATCAGTTTATGGTACCCGGAAAGGACCGGTAAAACCGCAGGAGTGGGGAGCAACAACCCAAAAAGGTAATACGGTTTATGTGCATGTGCTGAACCATGACGGGGGTACCCTTGAGATTGCAGGATATACACCAAAGCTTAAGTCAGCTCTATTTTTCGATGACGGATCGGAAGTTGATGTGAAGAAAACCAAGGAAGGGATCATTCTAACGGTACCAAAAGAGAAACTACAGGATATGGATACGGTGATCGTATTGACCTTGAAATGACAGTGATTAAAAATTGAAGAATACAGATTTTGATATTGCCAAGCTCTCGTCGCATCTTTTCTGGGATGTGGATGCGGAAAAGCTAACAGCGGAAGATGACTTTCCATTCATTGTGAAGCGAATTCTGGAGTATGGTCTGATTGGTGATTGGAAATTGCTCAAAAACCATTTCAGTCTGAAGGAGATTACAACAGTTGCAAAGCAATTCAGAGACCTGGATAGCAAATCGTTAAGTTTTATTTCAACGCTTTCAAAAGAGCCCAAAGCTAATTTTAGATGCTACACTACGAAGCAATCGATCCCCCCACACTGGAAGTCCTGAAGCGCCTGCTTCAAATCCCGGAATTCAGTGGACTGCGGCTGGTGGGCGGTACTTCCCTGGCTCTGCAACTGGGGCACCGAAAGTCGGTTGATATTGATCTGTTTGGATTGCTGGAAGCGGATGATCTGTCAGTTTCAGATGCTTTAAGAATCTTCAAAAGCGTCACCATTGTTCAAAAAACTGAGAATATCACCATCTACTCCATTGAGGGGATTAAGGTTGACATCGTCAATTATACCTATCCATGGCTGGCACCTGAAAAAGAAGCAGATAATATCAGACTGGCGCAGCTGGGTGATATTGCTGCAATGAAACTATCGGCCGTAACCGGACGAGGTACAAAGAAGGATTTTGTGGATATTTCGTTTCTTCTTCAGCATTTCAGCTTAAAACAGATGATTGAGTTCTATTCCCGGAAGTACTATGATGGTTCGGAGTTCCTTGTTCTAAAAAGCCTGACGTACTTCGTGGATGCTGATCAGGAACAGGATCCGGTAATGCTTCGGAAAATGGAATGGCAGGATATTAAGGGGAGCATTGTAAAAAATGTCGAGGAGTATGTATAACTGAAGATATTGGATCAATACCTGTTGTAGTGCATCACCCCCGATGAGAACTCAATCTCCTGAAAATTGGCTTCCCGTTGCATGAAATTCAGGGGAATGGACATGAAATATCTTACCTTTTTCCCATCAAGTACAGCAGGTGTCCAGTAGCCGGGGAGTTCGATGATCGTGTTTACAAGGATCTGGTTCAGTTGCCTGGATTTACCTTTAAGAGCAATGGCTCCATCGATCTTACCGCTCTTCATAACCACCCATCCGATCACCACCTGGTCCTCAATCTGCGTGAGGTCCAGTTTTGATTCTGCAATCTTATTGATCAGGAAACCTTTGAAAAAAACATCACCCATCTGGTATTCTGGTTCCTCGTCCACAGAATAAAATATCGTGTCGATATATTTTGATCCATCCATTAACCAGTTTTCGTTGGAGATCAGCTGGTTATCATTATACACAGATTTGGATTTAACCTCTCCGTTGGGATGGTATTCGGTGACAATTCCCTCCAGATGAAGGGGCAGGAAACTGGCTGATGTTCCGGTTCTAATAGTGTTGCTGAGGGTGGATTCCTCAAACAGGTATTCACCTGGACTTATCTTTGTCATCTCGCGATAAATCCTTTTTGGAAATAAGCTATTGGCATTATAAAAGATCGTTTGACGCTCATCGCCCTGGATCTTGATCTTCTCCTTTTTGATCCGGACCCATTTATTCTGCAACTTCTGGTGTGTCTCAATCTTATATTTTCTAGCCGACCTCCTTTTCACCTCTTTAAAAATGACAGCATCTTCCTTAAGTTCAACAGGTTTTGAATTGGCTCCAAAATAGTAGATGCCCTCCTGTCCAACAGACTCCATGGACAAGGCTGTGACAAACAGACAAATCCAGACGCAATGCTTCATACTGACAGTTTAGATAATAGTGATTAGTATATCTCTATAACTCTTTTATTCTGATGTTTCGAAACCACACCAGTGAGCCATGACCAAGGAAACCGATATGTCCGGTGGTACGTTTCAGACCGGGGTGGTTTTTTCCATCGGCAGTTCCGTTTTTGGTAGCATCTTTGATGTTCGCTTCCACTATGGTGGTCCCATTCAGAGTAATTTTAATATCATCTCCCTTGACCATGACCTCCTGGATGTTCCAATCTCCCACCGGCTTTAGAGCTCCTCTTTTTGCCGGAATAATGCCATACACTGAACCATGGTACTGGTATGGCTCCAGGTTGGCATAAACAGGGGCAGTGTTATCCAGTATTTGCAATTCGTAACCCGCATAAGCAGCATTGCCTGTCAGCGATGTTCTTATTCCGAGACCATTGTTTGCACCTGGTGTAAGTTTGAATTCGAACCGAAAAATGAAATCAGAATACTCCTTCTCGGTATACAGATTGCCACCGCCCTCCTGTGGCCGGATCACTATGGTCCCGTCCTCAACTTTATAACTGTGGTCCTTGCCGGTCCACCCCGACAAATTCTGCCCGTTAAAAAGTGCGACATATCCGGCTGCTTTCTCCTCTTCGGCAAGCTCATACCCGGGAGATTCCACCTCCTTTACATAAATATCACGAAAGGCCAGGTCGGTTCCATGAGCCTGCAATTCAATGGATCCAATGGGAAAAATCGGGATGCTTCTGTCCCAGTAGTTTTCCATAATTACATTGTCAACAACCAGCTGGCCATTCAGGTAGACCGTTACCCTCTCATCAATCATGGTAATATGGAACGTATTCCAGTCCCCAACGGGGTTGTCAGCTACCACCAGGGGTTTGCTTTCATCTATTTGATTGTTGTAGAGTCCGCCAGAACCAACCTGTGCCCCTGACTCAACCCTGGAAGTATCCCAGATCTGAACCTGGGGCGATCCACGCAGGTAGATCCCCGAATCACCTTCTTTAGTGATCCTCCAGTCAGCAATCATCTCAAAATCACCATACTCCTTTACACTGCATAGGTTGGCACCATCTCCATCAAAGACAATACATTGGTCTTGTACACTCCAGTTCTCCATTAATTTCTCATCGGCTTCGTCCTGAAGATTTTTAAGTTGGTCTGAAGAGAGTTCTTTCTTTTTGACCGGGTCTGTGGCAAGCCCCTGCCAACCCGATAGGTCCTTGCCATTGAACATGGAAATAAACCCGGTTTGGTTGGGCATCTTCTCCAGGTAGTTCTCTATATCAATCTTAAGATATTCTGTATCCGGACCAGTGATGATATCTCTGGCCTTGACAAGGTACTCTTTCACCATTTCTCCGGTAAGCCCGTTATTCAAACCTTCACTTGGAAGCACTACATTGACGAGCGCGTTGGCAGCATCTGCCTGCAAGGTTTCATGGTCCAGATAATTGCTCAATGATACAAAGCTGAGGAAAGTTTTTACAAACCCCATGGCTCTGATGATCTGCTTTGTGTCATTCTCATTGTTTGTAAGGGGCTCCACCTTTCTGAGCAGCAGCAATTTTTGATCGGCTGGTTGGTCCGAACCACCAATGATCTTCACATAACTCTTAAAAGCCGCCTCTTTTTCTGAAATCAGATTGGTTCCGGAACAGATATTATAGAGAGCGGTAAGCACTGCAATATCATTGGAATTAATCAACGCAGAGAACGCTTTTTTCTTTGTCGTTTCATCACCATGGTTATATGCTTCATATACAGACTTCAATGCCTCTTTTCCCCCTAAACTGCCAAGCACACCAATAAATTTCTGGATCGATGACTTTTCTGTGGCATATGATAACACCATTTGGGTAGCCACGGACCTGTCCGGACTCCTGTTTACCGATGCCACAAGGGCTTTCTCAATGTGCATCATCTCCTCTTCGTTTTCCAACTGATCGAAGAGAATCAGCAGTTCATTTAAATGGTCGCAGGAGGCAACCCTGTAAAGGTTTTCAAGTGCAGAAGCCCTGACACCCTCCTGGTCTATTTGATCAAACAGGACGTTAAAATATGCGCTATTTCCCTTTGCTGCAATGACTTCCACTAATACAACCTTAGCGCCATCCGGGGCACTGTTCAGGTGTTCTGTCAACGACTGATAATGCTCCTTGCCAACGGTTTGCAACAGGGCGTTTTTAGCAGTTTCGGTATCAGGAGGTGTGGGATATTTAAGTGTATAGTTGAGTATGTCAGAAACAGCTTCACCCTTCTGGATCAGAGCGAAGGATTTCACAGCCTGTTGCCTGACCATGGCATCGGCATCTGTCATATACCCTTTGATTAATTCCGCTGTTTCATCGTCGTCGAGAAGGCCCAGCAGATAGAGTATTTCACTCTTTACCTCGTTGCTTTTGGTTGAGTTTAGCGCATCGATCCATGGAGCAACCGGAGTTCCATGTTTTGCAGCATAATTTAGAGCGGCCATGCGATATTGCTTGTTCTTGCTTTTTAAAGCATCCACAAGCAGGGAGACCGGACTTTCCATGTTGTTATTTCCGGCCGCAGTTAACAATGCACGGATCTTAAAATGTACCTGCTCAGGAGCTGTGCACTTCTTCTCGAGGGTCCTGCAAATTTTTAGACTGAGGTTGTGATTGCCCTTCTCCGAAAGTGTTTGTGCATAGGTGAGCAGACTTCCGGTGGCGTTGGTGGACTCCGGCATATAAGCTGCTTTTTTTGCAGCATCCATAAGGATTTCATAAGAGTCCGGATGGCCTAGTTTTGCCAGACAAGCCAGGAGACTATTCTGCAGATCGGGATGATTAGTTCCGGCAAGGTTTGCAACTGCAGCTGCATGATCCATGATCCCGATCTCTCCAATGGCATTTACCAGTGCAATCTGAATCCCGCCGGAGCTCTTATCCAGATAATTTACAAAAATGCTGGCAGCTAACTTTGGATTAGCATCCCTCATTGCCCTGATGGCTGGATCGTGTAACTTGATATCCGTTAAATAGCTGCTTAAACTTTCGATGGTCGCATCACCTCCTGTGTAGTTAAGCTGACTCATCAAAAAGCTTTTCACATAAGTATCATGTCTGCTTCCAATCTCCTTCAAAAGCATTGTTTCCCATTCAGTTTTCTCTTTCTCCTTGCCCTGTTGGCTGAGGTATCGTGACAAGCTTTCTATGGCAAACCGTGGTTTTGTGTCATCTCCGGTTCCCGGAGGTATGATCAAATCCAGTATCTTCTTCAAACCTGGTTCTTCCAATTCCCACAGCAAATTCATCTGCCTCTCTAACTGCTGTTGATTGTCAGCCGGTATCTGCACCAGCAGATCTGCCACTTTTGTGTCCAGGGTGCGGTTGTCCTGCGAATAGACCGGATTTGAAGTCAGCATCAGGACCAACAGGAACAGGAATGTGATTTTTATATGATTCATTGTTGTGGTCTTTAAATAGTTAATCATTTCCATCAATTTACATGCTCCATGGTGAACGCATCTCGGGGTATATCAACCGATTTGCCCCTTCATCATTAATAAATTCCTGCTTGACGGGATCGAAATGGAGGGTACGTCCCAATCGCAATGCTGCCACTCCCATATTCACGATGGTACATGACCGGTGACCGTTGACTTCGTTCAGTGCAAATTTCTGGCGGGTTCGTACCGATTCATGAAATGATGTTATCTGAGGTTCAGGATCCGGAAGGCTATCCGCCAGCTTTTGAATATCGGGAATGGTGGAACGGAATCCCCGGTATATTTTTCCGTTGGGCCCTTCGATATATGCTGCATCCTTATCCCTGTTCTCACCATCCAGGATGATCTGGCATCCATCCTCATAAGTATATTCAATTCGCCGCCATGATCCTACGGCATCGGGGTGTTGCTGGGGAGCATCAACCTCTACACGTATGGGACTGGTATGGTCTTTGTTGAGCATATACTGCACTGGATCAAGATAATGCTGTCCCATATCACCCAATCCTCCGCCATCGTAATCCCAGAAACCCCTGAATTTGGAATGTACCCTTAGCTCATTGTATGGCTTGAGAGGAGCCGGACCGAGCCACGTATTATAGTCAAGATGCTCAGGCACCGGTTGTGGCTGCAGATTTTGATCTCCGCTCCAGTAGAATTTCCAGTTGTATCCGGTAATCCCACTCACCGTAAATTTAAGTGGCCATCCAAGTACTCCACTGTCGATTATCTTTTTCAGGGGTTTTACGGTGGTGCCCATTCCATAAAAGTTACCCCTGAAACGGAACCATGTATTCAGCCTGAACATACGGCCGTTGTTCTTTACAGCTTCAATTACCCTTTTTCCTTCCCCAATGGTCCTGGTCATTGGTTTTTCACACCAGATATCTTTCCCGGCCTCGGCCGCCATTACCGAAATAAGGCCATGCCAGTGAGGGGGAGTGGCAACATGTACCACATCGATATCTTTTTGCTGGAGCAATTCGCGGAAATCCGTGTATGCATGGACCTCTTCACCTGCTCTTTTAATGGCCCTCTGCAGATGGAGGCGATCCACATCACAGATGGCTACCAGACGTCCTTCGCGATTGAAATGATGGTTGTAACCGATGCCGCCAACACCTATAATGGCTTTGGTTATCTGATCACTGGGGGCAATAAATCCGGTACCCCCGAGTACATGTCTGGGCACAATTGTAAAAGCGACTGCACCAAGTGCACTTTTTTTAAGAAAATTTCTTCTTTCCATGTTCTGATTTTTTGTGATCGCACTCCTATTTGCCTGTTTCTGTTATAGCCGTTATGGGAGTAAGTTCAATTTTCCTGAATTCAACTTCGGAGCCTTCAGCCTGTATGGCGATCTGTCCTTTGCTGGCAGTACAATCAAATCCGTAATTTACCAGATTCCCATTCACCCAGACTTTTATCTCTTTTTCAACACTCTCAATCACCATGGTATTCCAATCTCCAACCGGATTCTCAGATCCATCTGTAAGATTTTGTACCCTGCGTTTTTTGCCTTCAGTAATGCCCCACTCTTCTTCTGGTCCACGGCGATTTTCCATATCTGGTACGGAAATATCTTCAACAATGCACCAAAAATCACCTGCATTCTCATGCATCATCTGTACTTCCAGCGATTGGGGGAACATTTTGTATAGAGCCCTTGGGGTCGAAGCATGTACCAGAACCCCACAATTTCCAGGCTTCCCGGCAAACCTGTATTCCAGTTTCAGGCGGTAATTCAGAAAGACAGAATCGGTTATTAAGTGACCTTTTGGATCACCCAGACTCACCAACATTGAATCGCGGACTATAAAGGCATTTACAGTATCCGGATTTTCATCCATTGCCGGGATATCAACATGCCATCCGTTCAGATCAACTCCGTTAAACAGGTTAATGGTTTCTGGTTCAGACGTGAATTCACAGGAAAAAGCTAAAATCAGAATTAAAAGGGAAAGTGATAGATGTTTCATTTTGATTGGGTTTAAATTCTTTTTTGGTGTCATTTGCTCAGGTTTTTTTGCAATAATAAAATAGTCTCCCTCAAAGGTAGCACCATTTTCTTTTGTATTTTTAAATTCTCTTGCTTGAAATACCAGAATGATCTTAGAATTATTACAAAGAGTCTGTAAGTCGCTTGACGAAAATGATATTCCATATATGATTTCCGGTAGTATTGCGATGAACATATATGCAATCCCAAGAATGACAAGAGATATCGATATTGTTATTGAGCTTTCATTGGGTAGAATAGATGAATTTACAGATTTGTTTCCTGACAGCTATTTCAACAAAGATGCTATCAGAGAGGAAGTCATGCGGAAAGGGATATTCAATATTATAGATTATTCCACCGGGTTTAAATTAGACTTTATTCTGCGAAAAGATACAGAGTATTCCAAGCTGGCATTTGCACGCCGCAAAAGAATTGCTGAACTTGACACCGAACTGTGGGTCATAAGTCTTGAAGATTTAATAATCGCAAAAATTGTCTGGATCCAGCAATACCAAAGCGATAAGCAGATCCATGATATCGAAAACCTGTTACTAAATCCTGATAAGGATAAGAAATACATTGTACAGTGGTGTGATGCATTGAATCTAAAGACTTATAATTTGCTTGAAAATGAATGATACACCAAAATATATATTGGAGAAACAATTTGAGATAGTAATGACTAAGCCGTTAAAAGAGAGGGTAAACGATTTATTTGAAATGACTGAACTCTCTCGAAGAATAATCCAGAACAGAATAGAAGCCAACAATCCAGATATACAAGAAGTGGAATTAAAAGTTGAATTATTTAAGGCGTTTTATCGCTCTGATTTTGATGATCATTTATTAAACCAGATTGTTGATAGTATGAAGCGATTCTGGAATCAAACGAAATGAGAATGATCCAACGGTTATGATTATTACTAAATTGCACCTGCCATCCTGGTGTAACATATCCAAAACGAATTCACATGACATCCAGAGATAACCTACTGAAGACACTCAATCATGAGCAGCCCGACCATGTAGTTGTGGATTTTGGTGCAACCCCTGTAACCGGGATTCATGTGTTGATGGTTGAACAGCTCAGGGACTACTTTGGTCTTGAAAGGAAACCTGTGAAGGTGAGTGAACCTTTTCAGATGCTGGGCGAAGTGGAGGAGGATTTGATGGAGGCCATGGGTGTGGATGTGATCGGACTCTCTCCACCTTCTGACATGTTCGGTCACAGAATGGAGGACTGGAAAACCTTTCACACACCCTGGGGACAGGAAGTGTTGGTGCCAGGTACCTTTAATGTATCGGTGGATGCAAAAGGGGATACATTGATGTATCCACAGGGGGACAGGTCTGTGGATCCCAGTGCAAAAATGCCCAAAGCAGCATATTTTTTTGATGCAATAAACCGGCAGGGTGTTATTGATGATGCGCAACTCAACCCGGAGGAGAACCTGGAGGAGTTTTCTCTCATGAGTGAAGAAGATGTGACCTACTGGAATATTGAAACCGGGAAGGCAGTGGAAAAAGAGAGAGGCCGGGTGGCTAATTTTGGAGGGACAGGCATTGGGGATATAGCCCTGGTACCCGGACTGAACCTGAAGCATCCCAAAGGGATCCGGGATGTGTCGGACTGGTACATGTCCACCCTTATGCGCACTGATTATCTGCACCATATTTTTGAGAAACAGACCGATATTGCACTGAAGAACCTGAAGATGGTAAGAGAA
>JAUVKN010000129.1 GCA_030596245.1 Bacteroidia bacterium
GGAGATCCCGGGGATCCGCATCAGGGTTGATCCTGATTGATATGGATCTGATCCTATCCTGGTATGCGGTGAGTACGAGGGGTTCAACCTGTCGGGCAGCAGATTGATACAGAAAGTTTTCCACCACGCCAACCACCTCGAGAGGGTCTTCATGCATCAGCACTGATTCACCGACAATCTCCTTAGGGGTGCTATTCAACATGACAACTGCTGCTTCATTCAGGATTACTCCCTTCCTGTCCGCTATTCTTTCAGGATCAAGAAACCTTCCGTGTACAAGGTGAAATTGATACAGGTTGCAAAGTCCCGGTTGAATCCGGTATTCGGAAATACTTTTGCTTTGATTGAGACGATCACCAAACATTCTGATACCCTGACCACTGTACCCCGCTCCAATGGTGTGGACAGAAGCAGCCACCTCTTCAACCCCGCGAATGTTCCAAAGCCTGTCCCGCAAAGCCGGATAATTTTCCGTAAGCCGTTCATTCAGATTATAGAGCATTATAATGCCATCCGGGTTATAACCTGGCGATAGGTTTTTCAGGTAACGGGTCTGGGTATTAATTCCCATAAGGGTTGCAAGCAGGAAGATGGCAACAGAGATTTGGAAAATGCTGACCAAACTGAGTAGTGTTTTTTTATCTAACGCCGGATTCACCCTGCCAAGAATCAGGGGGATGGGTTCTGCTTTACTCAAAAGCAGAGCTGGATAGAAGCCAGAAAGTATGATGGTTGCCAGGTAAACCGCCATCAATACCAGGTAGAGTCCGGGTGAACGGGTAATCTCCGTAAACGAATCACGCTGCATGATCCTTCCAAATTCAGGTATAAGAAACAGAGCAAATAAGGCTGCCATTATGAAGGCTATGGTAACAACCACCGTTGTTTCAAAGTAAAACTGATTGATCAAACGCTTTCGATCTGCACCGTTTACCTTTCTGATGCCGATCTCTTTGGACCGTTTTGCTCCATTCAGGATATAGAGATTAATGAAATTTGAGAGTGCCAGGACCATCACTGTAATGGCAATGATAAGCATGATCATAATGTTTTTCATGCTTCCGGGGGGAGTCAAGTCCCAGGTGACACTGGAATGCAGATGCAGCTCTTCTAATGGTTCTGTATTTGAGTCAAACGAGGAGTTTTCAAAACTGGAAAATCCTTCTGAAAGCATCCTGTTATTTTCATCGCAAATTGTTTTCAGCACTGGTTGGGGATCGACACCCTTCTTCAGGAGGTAATAAGAGAAAAATTCCAGTCCCCCGAGTCGCTCCAGGTTTGGTACAGAGATCATTGGCATCAGCATATCGAACCGGAAATGTGTATTGGGCGGGACATTCTCAACGACGGCAGTCACCGTATAAGTCTCATTTTCCATCTCAAATGTCTCACCAATGGCCTGAATAGTACCAAAAATCCGAATGGCAATTTTTTCCGTTAGTACTACTGCACCGGGTTCCGAAAGAGAATACTCAGGAATGCCTTCCAAAAACTTCAGATCAAAGAGTTGGAAGAATTCCGAATCTGCAAATAGCAATTGGAGGTCTTTATACCTGTTTTCCCCATTGGAGACTTCACGCCCCCATCCCCTGTATATCTGGACTGCTGACTCAATACCGGCCACTTGAACAGGAATATCGGTATAGGCTTCCCTGAGATTGATGGGCATAATCTCTTTTTCTCCTTCATCGATCCAGATGGAATTGAGCCTGAAGATGCGTTCTGATTTGGAAAAATGCCTGTCAAAGCTCAACTCAAATTGGATAAAGACAGTTAATAGGATGGAAGCCGCCAATCCAAGCGAGAGGCCGGTCATATTGGTAATCAGCGATAATGAATCACGTTTAATGATTCGAAAAACGTTAGCCAGGGTCACAGTTTTTCCTTCTTTGGTTTTACGATCAATTCTGTGCCGCATCCGGGACAAACATAGATCTCACAGCCCGTGCAGGCAAAGCAATTACTGCAGCTGCGGAACAGGTTGTCTCTCTCTATTGACAAACCGCAGTTATGGCATATGATAAACTGAATCAGTTTGTTCAAAGCTACCGGCTGTTGCTGTATTTGATAATAAGCCTGTCATGCAGCTTGTTGTATATCCCTAATATCTCCTCCATGTTGGCCTGTGTGTAATCTGTAAGGTATTCCAGGGCTTTGTCAGGATCCTTTTTATAGAGTGCCAGCGCATTGGAATCGATGCTGTCGCGTTCAGAAAAGAGACGCTCCTCAAATGGATTCCTGACCGCCCACACATCTTTTACCGCTTCCTGCCATTTCAGGTAGAGGAGGTTGTCCACAAAATCGATGGCCCAACAGGCCGATTGATTGCTGTAAGTGATGGGATCGAAGTTCTTATAGCAGGTGGCAATTTCTTGTGTACCCGCGTAAATAGGCACATATGGACTGGTATATGCATTGTCAAGGAATACCCAGTATATACCTCCAATTGGATCTGGCAGCCAGTCACGCAACTGGGCGATCATCCCATAAAAACCCTGGGGCCGCGCCACATTCCTCCGATTGTTGATATCCAGCAGCTCCCTCATATCTTTGCTTGGAAATGGGGTGGCCAGTGGACTCTTCTTCATACCCCCTTCTCCATCAGGAACGTACCAGTCAAAATCCTCCGTTTTGTCGTAGATGGTACCTTCGAAGGTTGAACGCTGAAATGCCATCACATGCTGAATGGATATTTTTTGTTCGGGCTTTACCGAAGTGGGGTAGATGGACAGAGGTTCCACATATTGGATGTACTGGTTGTATCCCATCATGTGCCCGTCTTCCAGGCTCCTTTTGGGCCAGTCTGCGTAACCGGGAGCATAGGTGCTGTAAAAAAGCCATAACCTGCTGGTGGCCCACTCCCTGCTGATGGGAGCATAGACCTCCTGCCAAATGAAGGGTTTAGATCCTTTGGGATCGAACCATCCCATGTCAATGGCATGCTGTTTATGGTTAGGAGAGACCATGAAGTTTTCTGTGTCTTTCTCATCCACCTCCTTGATCGTACTCCAGTTTGCAACTACCAGCGCATGATCTTCGGGTACACGCTGAGCCACCCAAATGGCTCCCGGTTTGCCGCTTTCCGGTTCCCAATCCGATCCTACACTGAGTACTTCAAAGATCCAGATCTCTTTGGTGTCACCGATCACCAGGGTTTCTGATTCACCCACACAGGAGGGGAGGAATCCATATTTACTCATCAGGTGTCCAATAAATGCTGTGGCTTCCCGGGCTGTTTTATAACGTTGCAATGCGAATACCTGTGCCTGCTCAACAGTTATGATCTGTTTACAGACAGCCATATCTACTTTTAGTTCCTCACGCTGACTGGTGGTGCTTTCAGCCATGGCCAGCTGGTGTTCATTCATATGGGAGTATGCCGAATGGAAATAGGTAAAGGTCTCTTCCACCTGTGGAATAGTTCCAATCACATCTCCAAAATCATTTAGTGGACGGTGAATATCCTGAATACCCCAGTACACGGGGGCCATTTCTCCTTTTTTGAAGGATTGGCCATGCACCACCCTGATCCTGCAGTCAGCCCCGCAGTCGGTATGGGAAATGATCACCGATCCGTCGGCTGATGCCTTTTTACCCACTGCAATGATGGTACAGGGATATAGGTTTACCGAAAACAGCAATAGAACCGGAATCACAGCTGCTTTCAGGAAAGTATAGAAGAATTTTTTCATCTCAATTGGTATTTTTTTTATATTGGAACCAATTTAGGAACATTTCCTGAATTACGCTTGCTAACCCTGAAGTTCTACTTCGGGGTTAGCAAGCACAAATAAAATAATATATTAATCGATGATTCCCCGCAGCTTGCTGCGGGGAGAGTCAATTACCACTTTCCTGGAGGAGATAGCCCGTTTCTTACATTGAGTTGTCATGGTAAAGAATAACATTCTGATTGCACTTCGCAACGCCTGGAGAAACAAAGGCTATACACTTATCAATTTGCTTGGACTGGCCATTGGAATTGCCAGTTCGATCATTATACTGCTGTTTGTTGTAGATGAATTAGGTTACGACCGGCACAACGAACATTTTAAGGATATATACCGAATCTGTATCCGCGGAAAGATCCAGGGCAATGAAATGGAGGCTGCCCTTTCCAATGCCCCCATGGGGGCTACACTTAAAAGTGATTTTCCTGAGGTTGAGGATTTTACCAGGTTATATACCTTCGATGGAGATCCAATTGTGAAGTATGAGGACAAAGTATTCATCGAGGAGAACTTCTATTATGCAGATTCTACTTTTTTCGATCTATTTACGGCACCAGTAATTTATGGTAATCCGGAAGAGATGCTGAACCGGCCCAATACTGTGGTTCTTACTGAAGATATTGCGAGAAAGTATTTTGGAAAGGAAGACCCGGTAGGTAAGATGGTGCAGGTAGGGCAGAGAGAGGAAAATTATGAGGTAACGGGCGTAATTGAAGGATTTCCCGAAAATTCACATTTTCGGTTTAATATGCTGGCTTCAATGACTTCAATATACATTGCCGATCTTACCCATTGGCTCGGAAATAATAACTACACCTACATTTTGCTACAAGAGGGATTTGAGCCTGATGAACTGGTGGCAAAGTTTCCTCAATTGCTGGAAACACATATGGGACCTCAATTGGAAGAATTGCTCGGGATGACTCTGGAAGAGTTTTTTGCAACCGGGAATAAATATGGCTACTTTCTTCAACCACTGAAAGATATTCACCTGCAATCGGATCTTCAATTCGAGATTAATCCCGGCGGGAGCAGAACCTCTGTGATTATCTTTTCTGTAATCGCCATATTCCTCATTATCATTGCCTCCATTAATTTTATGAATTTGGCCACTGCCAGTGCCGCCAAACGGGCAACGGAGGTAGGGATCCGAAAGGTGGCAGGAGCTGGAAAGCAGCGTCTTATATGGCAATTCCTGACAGAATCATTCCTTATCACCCTTCTCGCCCTTATTCTGGCAATTGTTCTGGTAGAGCTCTTTCTTCCCGGATTTAACAACCTGGCGGGAAAGAGTTTGCAGCTCGGTTCTATTGGCATCTCTTATCTGATTATTGGACTGTTGTTGATAGGAATATTTGTGGGATTTGCATCGGGGAGCTATCCGGCATTTTTTCTCTCCTCATTTAAACCAGTGGATGTGTTGAAAAGCGGAGCTATGAGAGGAACCAGGGGGTCCTATCTCAGGAATATCCTGGTTACCTTCCAGTTCATTGTTACCATTGTCCTGTTTATATGTACTATTGTGGTAAACAGACAGATGAATTATATCCAGAAGAAAGACCTGGGATTTGATAAAGAAAACCTGTTGGTGATTGACAGAGCATATGTGCTTGGAGAACAGTTCGATGCCTTTCAACAGGAGTTGTTGAAAAATCCGACCATTTTACAGGTGAGTAGTTCAAGTGCGGTTCCCGGCGGTTTAATAGGAGACAATGCGTACCGCCCTGAAGGTGCAGGTAAGGATGAAACCCATGCCATTAATAATATTTTCGCTGATTGGCATTTTATGGAAACCTATGGACTGGAGCTCATTGAGGGCCGGTGGTTTCAGGAAGATAATCCTACCGATTCTTTTGCCCTTATCATCAATGAGTCAGCTGTGAGGGCACTTGGATTTGAAGATCCACTTAACAAACGACTTTACACCTCACTTGGTGATGATAATGAAGCTTCCCAACCCATCATCGGGGTGATCAAAGACTTCAATTTCCAATCCCTCCACCAAGAGATCAGACCGCTGGTTATAAAGTTTGTCGGTGATAGAACCACCCAACTATCGGTCAGGATTAACGGCAACCAAACTGGCAAAACACTTGAATTTATTGAAGACACCTGGAATTCCTTTATGGAAGAGCAGCCAATTCATATGACCTTCCTTGACGAAGACTTATCAGCGTTGTATCAAAATGATGAAAAGAGTGCAACCGTATTCAGTATCTTTTCCATCCTGGCCATTTTTATTGCTTCCCTTGGTTTATTGGGCCTGGCCTCATTTTCAGCGGCACAGCGAACCAAGGAGGTGGGGATCAGGAAGGCCATGGGGGCATCCATCAGCAGTGTGCTGGTAACGTTATCCAGAGAATTTATCTGGTTGATCCTGTTTGCCACTCTGGCAGCCTGGCCTATTGGTTATTTCTTTATGAAAGACTGGCTTCAGGACTACCCGGACCGGGTAAGTCTTGAGCCAATGATCTTTGTATTCAGCACCCTACTTGCTTTTATCGTTGCAGCCGTCACAGTTGTACTAAGGGTTTATCAGGCTGCCTCCTTGAATCCTGTTCGCTCTTTACGTTATGAATAATATTATCTTACAAACTGAATTATGACTGAAGCTTATCAGAAACTTGCCGATGAACTGGATCGGATCCCCAATGGTTTTCCAAGAACCAAAAGTGGTGTAGAGTTAAAACTGCTCGCCAAGCTATTCACAGAGGAGGAAGCCAGAATGGCCTCGTCCTTAAGTCTTGTATCACAGAGCATCCAGGAGATTGCTGATAAAAACAACACCGGTGAACCAGAGGCAAAGTCTTTGCTGATTGGTATGGTAAAGAAGGGGCTCATCGACTTAAAGAGGGAGGAGGGTAAAGGCTTTGTGTTTCATCTGATCCCATTTGTTGTGGGTTTTTATGAACGTCAGAATGCAAAGATCGATAAAGAGTTTGCCGAACTATTTGAACAGTATTATCATGAAAGTTTTCACAGAACCATGCTGGCCGAACCGTCTGTTCACCGGATCATTCCACAGGAGCGTGTAATTCCAGTGGATATCGATGTGATGCCCTATGAGAAGGCCTCCACTTACCTGGATAAGGCCAAATCATGGGGAGTCCTGGATTGTATCTGCAGGGTGCAGAAGAGGCTCATTGGAGAGGGATGCGGTCATACAGTGGAGAATTGTCTGGTCTTCTCCCCAAAACCTGGAGCATTTGATAGAAACGAGGATATTAAAGCCCTTACCCGCGATCAGGCCCTTGATATCCTTACGGAAGCCAACCGTGAGGGATTGGTACACTCTGTGAACAATGCCCAGACAGAGGTCTATTATGTGTGCAATTGTTGCACCTGCTCGTGTGGAGTATTGCGGGGGATGGTTGAATATGGAAGTGAGAATTCCATTGCCCGATCTGACTTCTATGCAACGGTGAGTGAGGATGAGTGTACAGGATGTGAAGCATGCATTGAGCGTTGTCAGTTTAACGCGATGACCATGGTGGATGGGATTTGCGTGATTGACAAAGTAAAATGTTATGGGTGTGGACTCTGTATCAGTGCCTGTGGATCGGAAGCCCTGAGGCTGGTTCAGAAAAGCCAGGAAGAACTTACACCGCCTCCGCTGGATGACGATGCGTGGAGAAAAAAGAGGGCAAAAGCAAGAATTTAAATGCGATGTTAAGAAATTACCTTCTGGTTACCTTCCGTAACCTTTATAAAAACAGAGTATTTGCACTCATTAATGTTCTGGGATTGGGAATGGCGCTTTCCATTTGTATTGTGGCCTATTTCAATCATATGTTTGGTTATGATTTTGACCGACAGCATCAAACAGTTGTATATTTTCCTTGCCATAGTAGCCACAGTTTTATCCATGATCGGATTATATACCCTGGTTTCACTTAGTATCCTGAACAGGACAAAAGAGATTGGGATTCGCAAGGTAATGGGAGCACCAATCCCTCGAATACTGTTGGTACTCAGTAAATCCTTTCTAATCATACTGGCCATTTCCAGCCTGATTGGTTGTGTGGGCGGATATTACCTCTCATTGATATTACTGGACAGCATTTGGGACCAATTCCTGGATTTTACTGCAGGCATCTATATCTATTCCGTTCTAATCATATATCTTGCTACCATAGCAACCATTACCAGTAAAATTTACCAGGCAGCACTACAAAATCCGGTCAGTTGTTTGCGGTATGAATGAAGCAGGAATTTTATTATAAGGCTTTTCGATTTAAATTCCTCGGATGTTCTGGTGTAGCTGCTGATGAGAGTTTACCTTCCATGGCTTCATTTCGATAGCGCCTGCTTGCATCATAATATTTTTCCGTAAGATCTACCTCTGAGATCAATATACCCGGCATATCTGGCTCAAGTTTGTTCTGCACCAATCCATCAGGTGTGATGAAATAACAGGGCCAGCTGCTGGGAGCTGAAGAGTTTGTCAGGGACATATAGAAATGGTTAGTGGCAGCCCTGGCCTGTGAAGTGACAGGCATGATCTTAGGATGGATACCGCCGGGCTTCTGACGGGCATTATAAAATGATTGAAAGATCATATCCACATCAAGTTTCCTGTATTCCCTGTAGAGTTCAGGAAATCTTACATCAAAACATATCAGCAGTCCACATTTAATCCCATTGAGATCAAATACCACAAAATGATCCCCTGCTGAAAAGTAATTCAGGTCACCATTGGTACAGAATCTCTTGTCGTACCTGTCGATGATCTCACCTGAAGGATTAATTACATACAAACTGTTCATGGGTTTGAAACCTTCCTCCAGCATATGCATTGAGCCCAGTAATACCCACATATTAAGTGTTTTTGCAAGGCCCATGATGGTATCTGTATAGTGATGCAGCATTTGCCAGTCAAATCCATCCAGTGTCTTCATATCAACACCGGGATATCCGGATAGTGCACATTCAGGAAAATGAGCTATATGGGCGCCCGAATCATGTGCGCTCACCATCTGCTCCATAATCCATCTGGCATTGTCTTCAATTTGATTGGAGATTGGGAATTGGCAGGAAGCTATACTCATTTTATTTTGCTCCCATTTTGGACCCGCTGGCTGGCAAAACAGGGGATTTCCAGGGAAGAATAGTATGACCAGAAGTGCCATCATAAGATAAGGATTGTTGATGCAATATTTATTCATGATTGAAGTCTTTAAGTAAAAAAGGCCATACTCACAGTAAGTTACCATACTTACAGGGCAGCCACTGCCAATCCTGCAGATAGCCTGAGGATGGAGTAGGGATAGCTTCTTAAGCTTTTATATTTTTGTTACCAACTCTTGCTAAATACCGGTTCCTGGCTTCGATAGGATCATCGTTAATAGCAATATATATTCTTGTCCTGAGGTCAATTATAACTTCCTGTAATTTGGACAGATCAGGTGAGGTGTAATTATGTGGTTTCTTTTCATACATGTGATGATCCCTTTCAATTTCATTCAGTTGTTTATGAGAAGCTCATACTAGTTGATTACCCATGGGTATACGAAAGAAGTACCCTGGAGGTTATTTCAATCACAAAGGATATTCAGACTTATTCTGTTTTCTCTCCTGTAATTGGGAATAGGGCAGTAGCTCTACTGATTTCTTAGTGCAAATATAGCAATATTACGAAAGAAATCGTTGATTGATAATTGCGATTTTAGAACGGACTCCGCATTATGTTGTCAGTTGAGACATCGCGATGCAGAAATTAATTATAGCAGATTGCCCACCCACTAAGTGAAAGGCAATATGTAGTTTACTAGGGATACAAAACACAAGATGTCCGCCTATTGACGGACATCTTGTTTGTTTTAGATAAAGCAATTAGTTCAGCCTTTCCCTCTGCGTTTCTCTAATACTCAATGATAAACCCCTATGAAATTATAGACTGGGCCAGGGTCAGCAAAAAAATCCATTGTGTATGTCCATTTAGCAACCAAACCCTTCACTTCACCTGATTTACCCTGTCCAACAGCATCAGCGATTAATTGTGGGGCCCCCTCAGGGGTAAATGTAAGATAACCGCGCCATGTCATTTCCCAATGTCCACGGGAAGGGTCACCTTCATTTACACCATCCACAATTAGTTCAGCCTTGCCCCAATATCTAAAAGAGCCATCCTCTTCAATCATTTGATTGACATACCAGGTAGTTTGTCCGGTAACCATCCAATGGGCAGGATCATCTGCCACGTCGTGCCATACTGTAATGAATCTATTCATGATCTTGTCGTTCGGTAGTTCTTTATATAGACCTTGTTCGTCAAGGATTTCAGTTGAACTACATACGCCACTAAATGATGTTTTAACTTTCGCAGCTTTTAAAGAGGTTGTTGCCTGATCACTACTTAAATCAGGAACCAAAGGATCCATTTTTTCGCAACTAAAAAAGATAATGGCTACTCCAATAATCAATAACAATAAGTTTGAACGTTTCATAGTTTTCTACTTTAGTTTAATTAATGATTGATTTGTAAGTATCCTTATAAACTGGGAAATCGAACTTCCTGCGCAAGTAAAGGATGACCAAGCATTACGATCAAAATCGTAAAACAGAAGTCGTTTCATTTTTTTTAATGTT
>JAUVKN010000067.1 GCA_030596245.1 Bacteroidia bacterium
CCCGAGAAAGCATCTTCAAGTTCCCAATTTTACATAGTTCAGGGCCGTGTTTTCTCTCTCGAAGAGTTGAACCTCATGGCACAGCGCGGCATGATCAACATCAACAAAGAGAAGACCGAACTCTATTCCACCCTTGGAGGCACACCTCACCTGGACGGATCCTATACCGTTTTCGGAGAGGTGGTGGAAGGACTTGAGGTACTGGACCGCATCGCTGCGGTTGATACCGACACAAATGATCGCCCTCTTGAAGATGTGGTATATTCCATATCACTAATCAGGTAACCACTCTTTTTTTTATACTTTTATAGCTCTAATTGACTCAGATATGCTTCAGAATATTGACAGATTCCTTGAAGAAGCCAGGCGATTCAACGCCAGTACCAGTGAGGAGATAGAACAGTTCAGGATCAAATACCTTGGTAAAAAAGGATTGCTTTCTGATCTTTTCAAGAGCTTTAAAGAGGTGCCTGTTGAACAGAAAAAAGAGGTGGGGCAGAAGATCAACCAGTTGAAGCAGTTCATTACTGAAAAAGTGGAAGAGTTGATGTCTACCATCTCAGATGATGTGGCAGGAGACAATTCGGCCGATCTTACTTTACCTGGTCCTCCCCTACAACTGGGTGCCCGGCATCCCATATCCATTGTCAGGAACCAGATCATAGAGATATTTGGCAGGCTGGGTTATACCATTTCAGAAGGACCCGAAATAGAGGATGACTGGCATGTTTTCTCGGCACTCAATTTCCCACCTGAGCATCCTGCCCGTGATATGCAGGATACCTTTTTTATTGAGAAGGATCCCGATATACTACTCAGAACTCACACATCATCGGTACAGGTACGTGTCATGGAGAAGGAACAACCACCCATCCGAACCATTTCTCCGGGAAGGGTATTCAGAAATGAAGCCATCTCGGCCAGGGCCCACTGCATCTTTCACCAGGTGGAAGGGCTATATATCGATGATAATGTATCCTTTGCCGACCTGAAACAGACACTCCTTTACTTTGCCCGCGAAATGTTTGGAAAAAAGGTTGAAATCCGACTTCGGCCCTCCTATTTTCCTTTTACCGAACCATCCGCTGAAATGGATATCAGCTGTCAGATTTGCGGGGGCAAGGGATGCAACGTCTGTAAATATACCGGATGGCTGGAGATTCTTGGTTGCGGAATGGTAGATCCAAACGTCCTTGAATTCAACCATATCGATTCCAAGAAGTATACCGGTCTTGCCTTTGGTATGGGTATCGAGAGAGTTGCCATGCTTAAATACCAGGTCAGAGATCTTCGCCTCTACTTTGAAAATGACATACGTTTCCTGAAACAGTTCCAGGCAGCCTATTAGTATTTGACTCTCCTTGCAGCAAGCTGCGGGGAACCGAGTTTTTACGAGCTCGCCGCAGTTAATGCGCGAGCTTAATTCATTCATCATGAACGAAAACCTTGATCTTCCTGACCCTGACTCCTGTACTTTCAGGACACATCCCCTGTTTCGCCACCTGACTGATGATGAGCTCCAGGATATATCATTCAATAAAATAACAGAAACCTATAAAAGAGGTTCAATCATTTATAGCGAGGGGAACCGAATGAAAGGTTTCTATTGTGTTCAATCGGGAATTATAAAGATATACAAAACGGGATTTGACGGAAAGGAACAGATTATTAGATTTGCCCAACATGGTGATCTCATTGGTTACCGCTCAGTGGTAAGTAATGAACCCGCATGTACCACTACCGAGGTTCTTGAAGCCGCTGTATTGTTTCATATCCCCACCAACATTTTGCTCAAGCTTGTAAAAACCAATGGCAATTTTGCAGTGGAACTTATGAAGCTCACCTGTAAAGAGTTGGGATAGGCCAACTCCTATCTCACCGACATCGCCCAAAAAACAGTAAAGGAGCGTCTTGCCGAAATACTGTTACAACTTTACAGCGATTTTGATGAAGATACAGAAGGCATCCTGAAGATCTCTCTAACACGGGAGGAGCTCTCCAACATTGTTGGAACTGCAACCGAATCCATTATCAGGCTTTTGTCTGAATTTAAAAATGATGGGCTGATCGAATTGAATGGAAGAAAAATAAAAATCCTGGACAAACCAGGATTGAAATACATTGCCAATATTTAGTGGAGCTAATCCCTCAACTTATTGATCACAATATGGGCAATGAGTCCACCCACAATAAGTCCCAGGCTAAGCGAAAGATGTAAATTGGTTTGAACCTTGGTAAAAACAGAAACCCCAAGCACAATCACTCCGGCCAGAATTATAAGAAGTCCTGCATTATTCAATAAATCTTTTAACATATCAGCTAATATTAATCAATTCATCACAAATATATATAAAATATCAGAATAAAAAGTTCTGGCTATCTCTATATTTGCCAAGGTGTTCATAGGCATTCTTTGTTACTTCCCTTCCCCTTGGTGTTCTTTTAATATATCCCTCCTTAATCAGGAACGGTTCATATACTTCTTCAATGGTTCCTGCTTCTTCACCTACAGCAGTGGCAATGGTATTCAGCCCCACTGGTCCTCCCTGGAACTTATCAATGATTGTTACCAGGATTTTGTTGTCCATTTCATCCAGTCCGGACTGATCAATTTTCAATGCATCCAGTCCGTACTTTGTAATTTTCATATCGATGATCCCATTTCCCTTTACCTGGGCAAAATCCCTGATTCGTCTTAGTAGCGCATTGGCAATCCGTGGGGTGCCACGACTTCTGGAAGCAATTTCCACCGCAGCATCCTCTTCAATTTCCACCTTCAAAATCCCGGATGAGCGTTTAACAATACCTGTAAGTACTTCAGCATCATAGTATTCTAGCAAAGAATTAATTCCAAATCTTGCCCGTAAAGGACCCGTAAGCAGACCCGATCGGGTGGTTGCTCCTATCAATGTAAATGGTTTCAGGGTAAGTTGGACAGACCTGGCCGCAGGTCCCTTATCGATCATTATATCAATGCAATAATCCTCCATTGCAGAATAGAGATACTCCTCTACAATGGGTGATAGTCTGTGGATTTCATCGATGAATAAAACATCTCCCTCTTCCAATCCGGTGAGTAATCCGGCCAGGTCACCTGGCTTATCCAGAACAGGTCCTGAAGTAATCTTTATACCCACCTCCATCTCATTGGTAATGATGTGGGCCAGGGTGGTTTTACCAAGACCCGGGGGTCCGTGTAACAATACATGATCGAGGGCTTCATCCCTCAAACGTGCCGCTTCTACGAATACTTTCAGATTTTCAACTACCTTTTTCTGGCCATCAAAATCTGAAAAATTACCGGGTCTTAACCTGGCTTCTATCTCCTGGTCGATCTCCGATAATTGTTTATCCCTCAATTCAAATTCTTCTGTCATTTCTAAATCAATGAATTAAAGTAACATCACTTTCGGGTAGTTTGATCCTGAATCCATTGATTCTTTGTTCCATATTATTTTTATAAGTGATGGTCATCACCAAATTGCCCTGATCATCATATTTCTTCCAGTTTTTTTCACGAATACCCAATTCATAGTATTGATCCTCCTTCAACACACCTGAAGAGTAGTAATATTTGTGTCTTTTATCAGGATTTCCCTGGGAGTAAAAGCCTTCATACTTGATCTTTCCATTGTTGAAATAATATTTCCATATTCCCTCCCTTAACCCTATCACGAAGGCGCCACGTTCCTGGTGATCACCTACCTGGTAGATCCACTCTCCCTCCTTTTCACCACTGATATAATCACCTTTTGTTAATATGCTTCCATGTCTATCATACTCCACAAACATCCCGTCCTCTCTTCCATTAAAATAACTCTCTTCTCGCCAGATGTTTCCATTGGGGTAATACCAGTTCCACAATCCCTGGTATCTTCCGCGTTCAAATCTTCCTTTTTGTTCAATTCCACCAGTTCTAAAATAGAAAATCCAGGTTCCTGACCGCTGGTTGTTTTGATAGGTTCCCTTTGCCCTTGTTTCACCAGTTAAATATAGATCGATCCATGCTCCTTTTCTTCTTCCCTGCTCATCAATGATCCCTTCTGATATTTTCTGACCCAGTTCGTTGTACAGGTACGCATTCTCTACGTTCCCGATGGTATCATAGAATCTGTGAATTCCTACGGGAACTTCCTCTTTATATCCGCCGGTGAAAATCAAACGTTCATGTTCATCATAAGTACTTTTCATGTCCAGTAACTCCTTTAAATCCTCATCGATCTCCTCCATGATCATCCCTCGCTCATACCTTAATGCCATCACCAGTTCTCCCTTTCCATTAAACTCCCGGTAATAGCCGTGCAACTTATTATCCAGATAATTTTCCTCTTTTTTAATTTTACCATTTTCATAATAATCCCTGAAAGTACCCTGCTTTTTTCCCTCTGTATCTGTCCGGTTCACCCTTTCCCGGTTCACCATATAGTTGTCGTTGTATTCCAACACAGTTAATAGCGTACTGTCTCTGGAAAACTCCCTCGACAACCCCTGTTTTTTACCATTTTTATAAAATACTATGAGTTTCAACTCACCTGTAGGATGGTAGTAATAAGAACTTCCTTCCTTTTTGCCATTCACATAGAGTTCATTTGAAATGACAGTAGATTGTCCCGGGTTCAATGGATTATCATAACTGTACATGATCGAATACCCACTTTTATCTCCTACCTGGTAATTGATTCGCTGTACCAGTTCACCTGTCTGATTAAAAAAATTCCAGGTGCTATCAAGCAGGTAATTTGTTCTTTTTCCCTCAGATTTGATAACACCGGTCACATAATACGTTTTCCAGTATCCTTCTGGTTTACCATCCAGCATATAGCCTTCGCTTGAAATCTGACCATTGGGATAATAAAACATAACAAAACGTGTTTCACTGCTTTCATCCTGTGCGGTTAGCGGAATCACTAACACCAGGCTACATATGAATACTACACTGTATAGATATACCCTTGTTAACATAAAAAATATTTACAGTTTCAGACTTTTTGAAATCTCCAACATTCTCACTATTGATCCCCTGGCCATATCCATCAATTTTTGTTCCAAAGTTATTTCAGGAAGCTCATACTTCAAAGTATTATAAATTTTTTTAAGGGAAATAAGTTTCATGTATTTGCAATCGTTGCAAGCACAGGTGGAATCTTTAGGAGGTGCAGGAATGAAAGTCTTATGTGGACTGGATTTTCTCATCTGATGAAGTATACCCGATTCGGTAGCTACAATGTATTTCATCCCTTCATCTTTGATTGAATAATTCAACAGTGAAGTAGTGGACCCTATGTGATCTGCTACAATCAGGATAGGCTTTTCACACTCTGGATGTGCAATAATTTGAGCATCAGGATTTTCGTTCTTTATCTCCAGCATTCTCTCAAGGCTGAACTCTTCATGCACATGGCATGCCCCATCCCATATTACCATATCCCTACCTGTTACACTACAAATGTAGTTACCCAGGTTCCGGTCTGGTGCGAAAATAATCTTCTCATCTTTCGGAAGGCTTTCAACAATCTGAATCGCATTTGTGGATGTGCAAATAATATCTGTCATCGCCTTGATCTCAGCTGTTGTATTTACATAGGATATCACAGTATGATCAGGATAATTCTTTATAAAGGCTGCAAATTCTTTGGGCGGACAGGAATCTGCCAGTGAACATCCTGCAGCCATATCGGGGATTAGTACCTTTTTATCAGGTGCAAGAATTTTTGCGGTTTCTGCCATAAAATGAACCCCCGCAAAAACAATGATATCTGCATTCGTTGCTGCTGCCTGCTGTGATAAACCCAGACTATCTCCTACATAATCAGCTATATCCTGTATTTCACCTTCCTGATAAAAATGTGCCAGGATTACTGCATTCTTCTCCGATCTAATCTTCTTAATCTCTTCAATAAGATCTATTGTGTTTTTAACAACTTTCATAAAATATATATATTATCATATTAAAGAATAAATCTTTTTATAATGATGATATGCGGTTCATTCTGTTTTAAAAAAACAGGAAGTATCTTTGCAATTTAAAATATTGAAACATTAGACACACTCTATTAACAGTTAAAATATATGTTAAGTTCTGAATACACGAACGATAGAAAATGATTTAACAGCTGTTAATAGCCTATAACTTTGATAAAAAGAATGTCTGTTCAAAGATAATGACTGTTGACAATCTGTTTATCTTTTAGGGATTTATTTGGTTCTTTTTTTAAAAAAGAGGGATTAATGGTTTTATGGACTGGTTATGAAAATGAATGAACAACAAATCAACCATTTATTTGTTAAAAACAGTGAGAATGAAAAAGGAAATTGCTATTGCTTCTGATCATGCGGGATTCAAGATGAAACTATTCATTATTGAGTACTTGAAAGAAAAAGGTTATAGTATTAATGATTTTGGAGCAGATTCGACACATTCAGTTGATTACCCCGATTATGGACACCCCCTGGCTGGTGCAGTGGAAAATGGCTCATTCAAATTGGGTATTTCACTATGTGGAAGTGGAAATGGTATTAACATGGTGACCAACAAGCACCAACAAATAAGAGGAGCTTTGTGCTGGAACAAAGAGATAGCAAGATTGGCCAGAAGGCACAATGATGCAAATATATGTTCTCTTCCGGCAAGGTTCATAGATCTTTCTACAGCCAAGGAGATTGTAGATGTTTTTCTTGAGACAGAATTTGAAGGGGGAAGGCACAACCGGAGAATCGGCCTGATTCCTGTAAAATCTGAAAAATGATATCCAATACCAGCAAATATGCCATCAGGGCGGTAATATATCTGGCTCTTTTTGCTTCTGAAGAGAAGAAATCAGGAATCAAGGAGATCTCAGCAGCGCTTGATATTCCTACACCATTTCTGGGAAAGATCCTCCAGATGCTGGCCAAAAAAAATATACTTAACTCTTCAAAAGGGCCTCATGGCGGTTTCAGCCTGCAGAGACCAGCCATGGACATCTCAATCATGGACATCATCGAAATCATTGATGGCACTGATTTTTTTAATACTTGTGTTATCAGAACCACGAAATGCAGTCACGAAGCACCCTGCAGCATGCATGATAAAGTTGCACCATTACAAAGAGAGATCAAAAGCCTATTTATGACAGAGACCATTGCTGACCTGGCATCCGAATTCAGGCATGGTAAAGAGCGGATCAGGATCTGAGTGATGTGAAAATTCTGAGACTCCTTATAACCCGGAAGGTAATATAACCTGACAGCAAGCCGGTAAAATTGGCAAAAAGATCGAACCATTCGGCCGCACGTGTTGGCACTACAGTTGCCTGAAGCACCTCAATAATAGCACTCATGATGAATATTACCATGAGCAGAAACAGATGAAAACGAATACATTGACCCTTGCAACGGCATTCTAACAGTGCGACGAATCCGAAAAAAGCATACATGGAAAAGTGTACAATTTTGTCAAGGAATGGTATGGAAAAAAGTGACGAATCCGGCATGCTGCTGCTGGGAAGAAGACTGAGCATGGCTATTACAATAGCCAGCAGAATAGAAAATTTGTATTGGAACACGTAACTTAGCATATCGGTATTCATTTATAATGGCAGCACAAATATGACAATTATTTTGAAATGAAGTTAAATGATCTACTTGCTTTATTGGGCGAAGAGAAGATAGAAACGTGGTTTGACCTGGGCATTTTCATAGATCGGTTCAGGGAGAACAAAGCTTATCCCTCCATCCGCTTCAAGGGCTCATACGATGAATTCAAGGAACAATTGAGAAAAGGAGGAATAGCATTTCTTACGTTCCACTATATGGTAGATGGTGTAACGGTTGAAGTGGATAAATATGCATCACTTGTAAGGCGAAATATTCCTGGAATTAAGGTGCACTATATTGCAGGAGAGATCCATTCTAAAACGGCTCCTATTATAAAAGAGGATTATAAACAATGTGTAATCCCGGAGTTGATGGGTTTTAATGATTGGGAACTGTATCACGATTTTTTCTTCACAAAACTTGAAAGAGGAAGTGACACTTACAATGTTCTGATAAAAAAATTATGGACACAAACCCTTGAGATCATTGAAAAACTGGGCAACTATATTGAAAGCGAAGGGATCAGTTTACTCTATTTGCTCAATGTCTGTTCCAATCCGGGAAACGTTGCCCTTGCGCTTGCCACCGTATTACTTTCGGAATACCTGGGAATACCTGTCATTAATAACAACCATGATTTCTTTTGGGAAGGAGGAATGTGCAAAACAGAACGGGAAAAATCAGGTTCTAAGTCAGGCCCCAGGGACTTGTTCTTTACCAACTGTCACCTGGGTGAAGTCTTCTCGGTGATCGAAATGCTATTCCCGTGGCAATCCCGGACCTGGGTCAATGTGAACATCAACAGGGGCCAGTCGGAACACCTGATAAAGATCAATGGTCATAACCCTGCCAATGTGATGGAGATTGGAACGGCTGTGGATACTTCCCATTATACCAAGAGCAATAAGCGCAAAAACATCAACACCTTCATTCAGGTAGAGAAAATATTAGCGAGGTATCATGATCAACTGGTCACCTATTCAGTTGAGGATGTACTTTCGGGGGAGTTGGTAGCCGAAAACAATCCCCGACCCATTCTTATCGGGGCACATACCGGAAGGGTGGATAAGTTTATAGGGGAAAATATTATATTACTACAGCCCACCAGGATCATCTCAAGAAAAAGAATAGAAACCTCTTTTAATCTACTGTTCAAGATGTTTGAAGAGGAAGAGATGGTACTCAGGTTTATGAATACCGCGCACCTGAAGATAACCCTGCTAATTACCGGTCCTATCGCATCCGGACATTACGGCTATTACAGGAAGCTCATCCAAAGGTTCCAGGAGTTGTTGAACAAGGTGAACCCAAACCTGAAGAACCGGCTTTACCTGGCATTGCTTTTTGGTGAAATTGACAGGGAGTCTTTTAAGGAACGTTTTGACCATCCTGTTGGGATCGCAGAACTTTACAACATCTCTTCACTGGTGCTGCTTCCCAGCAAGACAGAAGGAAGGGGCTTGCCCATCATTGAAGCCACTGCTTGCGGTACCCCCATTTTTTGCAGGAGGTATGAACCCGAAATGGTCTATTCTGAAGTGATTGGGGAGCATCTGGGGGAAAAAGAGCGGCTGAAAGTACTGGAATTTAAAGGGAAGAAAATAACCAGCAATATTGTGCAACGTATTATCGACAGGGTATTTTTCCCCCACAAGTATACCGATGAATTCATGCACAACCGACGCGTGGTACACAAGCGGTACAGCCTGGATTCTCTCAATGAAAATATCAATCAAATCTTACATCGTCTCTATCAACAGATAAGAGTCAATGAGAAGACCCTTAGGATGGTCAATGAAAGTTCGGATGATTACAGGGAGATGGTCAGCTTTTCCAATGAAGACTTAAAGGAGTTGCTGGATACCAGAAACAGGCACTACCTCCCCGGGTATGGCCGTCTCTCTTTCATGCTCATGCTGAAATCAATTATCGATCCAAGTTATTTCAGGGTGGAGCAACAGAATTTACGCGGAATGGCTTTTCACTTTGCCAGGGCCATTATCGAAAATGATCCTGATGCAGAATATGTACCCGAAAAGATCATCAACCAGTTTTATAATGCTGTTGAAACCCTTTTTGAATTACACGAAGGAGAGACAACGATTCAACATGATCATTCCATGTCGTACCGGCACCGGAACAGGTACCACTACCCATACCAGGATTATACCTTCCAGGAGCTAACGGGATTAATTAACCTGCTTTATATCAAGATTGTGCAACCCACACCACTCAACAAGGTGAATCTTAGTCCCCAGTTTTTCACAGATTGGAACCTGGCCCTTTTGCAGCTTACCGGGAGTCCTTACCTGGCCATTGATGACAGGAAAAGGCTCATTGAAAGGCTTCATACCAACCTGCCCATTGCCTATTTCCCCGGAGCCTATATCATGTATGAACTGGAGTTCTTTGCACTGCAATCAATACGTTCAAGGCTCGGACTTCCCATTGAGAAGACAATCACCCGGGAGCTGCTTGAAAAGGAGGTAAAAGAATTACAACCGGTGTACATCTTTGCACAGGAAAAGAACCTTGGAAAACAGCTCAACAAGGATGAGATCACCGATTATATCATTAACGGAACATCGGAAGAGTTGAAATTGCTTTATGAATTCAAGGTGATTCAGATCGTCCGTACCAAACAGGTGTGTGTGGGGATCCATTTCCCGCAGTTAGGCACCAAGGCATTAAAAGTACTGCGCAGGATTAAGGAACAAAGCGGATACATCCTTACCAACAGGAGCAATGCGGCCATGATGACCGATATGGTGAATATGGATCGCTTTCACATTGGCAAGGTACCCAATCAGTACACGGCTCATATCATGGGAATACCTGTTCAAAGTGGCTATATACAGTACGTTCCGGCAGGAGTACGGACTACCCTGGCCTACCCAACACCGGTACAGACTTCAAAAGATTTTGAAAGAGCCATGAAGAGCGATCTGTTTAAGTCCCTGACAAAGAAATATGGGGAGAAGAGGATCATATCTGACATCCGTGAGGATGCACTTCAAAGGGGAAGTCCCGTCATGCATGTGCTTCAATCCCTGGCTCTTCCCGAAAAGAAGAATAGAACAACCAGCTATGAGTATGTGAGTGGAATCTATGAGGATGGATTGCCCTATAACGGTGCCGTGGCTCACCTGAATTTCACCAATCGGAGGTGGGATTTTGCTGCTGTCACTACTGCAGGTAAACCCAAAACTGTTCACGAGTTTGTGAAAGCATTTAACAAAAAAAGCGGTAAGAAAGCGCAAATTGCCTGGAATGGCGGATACATCCTTAATCCCGAATTGGTAGGCAAGCTTGGGCTTCCTGAAACCTACATCGGTTCACCCCTGGGAATGTTGGTTTCAGAAGGTCATATGATTTCGGCACCCCTGTTCAATAAACCGGCTCTGCTTATTTATAAAGATGGTACCATTGATATTCAAAGGGTCAATTGTGCCGGAGGATTGCATCTGGCATGGAGGAGTGGAGAGATTGAGTTTCTCGCTGATGCCTATAACCGGAAAGAGAGTGTTGGTGAGTCGGGCTATTATGATTTGCTTTATTCCCGCCATGAAATAGAAACAAAGGGAAGGATCATTGTAAGGTTGGCCGGCAATGTGGTCAAGGAAATTATCAAAAGTGAAAAGAGTGCCCGGGTTCCTGTAGTGCCCGTTGGGGTTACACTGGCTATAAACCCCGAGAGCATGCCCGGTGGATTAAAGGTAGGCATGAAACTAAATCTCTCTGTAGCTGGTTACGAAAATGTGCTGCATGCAGTTGAAGCTGGTCCGCTGCTCCTGAAGAACGGTTCAGTGGCTATCGACATGATTCATGAAGGTTGGAAAACAGAAAACTCCATTCGTACCCAGGCAGCAAGATTGGATTATACCGAAATGCGAGGTCCTAAAATTGCCGTCGGGATCAGCAAGGAGGGTCAGCTGGCTGTCCTCACCATCAACGGAAGAATAAGGGAATCGGTGGGAGCCACCCATGATGACATGGCCGGAATCATGCAAAAATTGGGCATGAACCGGGCCATGGGGTTCGATCCGGGAGGCAGCAGCACCCTGTTGGTTGAAGATACCACCCTGAATATATCTCCTTATAACAAGAACTACGAATATGATCTGTATGCTCTTCCTCCGGAACCCAGGGCTGTTTCCAATGCCATCATTGGATATATCGATCAATCCTGCGAGGTTAGCGAGCGCAAAAAAAACAGATAAAAGAAGCTAAAGGTTCCTCGCTACAAGCAGCGAGGAGAGTCAATAACCTTCATGAGGGGACTATATATACATATCCCGTTTTGCAGGCAAGCCTGCAGGTATTGTGATTTCTTTTTTTCGGTGAGTCTCCACTACATGGATGAATTTGTGGCACAGCTGGTGAAAGAGATCAAAATATGCGGAAAGAGTTACCCGGCACAAATCCTGAATACGCTCTACCTGGGAGGAGGAACACCTTCGTTGCTATCCCCGGAAAATCTGGACAAGATCCTGGATGCGGTTCATGGTACTTTCTCTTTCCGCGATGATGCGGAGGTAACCATGGAGTGTAATCCGGATGATCTGAATGTTGCTTTTCTGAAGATGATTAAAGACAGGGGATTCAACAGACTCAGCATAGGTGTGCAGTCCTTTCATGAAAAGGAGCTGCAGCTGATGCGCAGATCGCACAATGCCGGGCAGGCAGAAGCGAGTGTTAAGCGTGCGGCATCAGCTGGTTTTGATAACATTACCATGGACCTCATCTATGGCGTTCCCGGTCAGTCAGCCACTGAATGGGAAGAGAATGTACAAAGGGCTATTTCTCTACCCATTTCACACCTGTCGGCCTATCACATCACCTTCGAAGAAGGTACTGTATTTGATCACTGGCGGAAAAAAGGACGGTTGATACCCGTTCATGAGGATGAGAGTGTCGGCTTCTACGGGTTGCTCAGGGATCAGATGCTTTCTGCTGGGTTTGACCACTATGAAATTTCCAATTTTGCACGCCATGGTAAGATGTCAGAACACAACCTGCTTTACTGGTCAGGCTTGCCCTATATGGGTGTAGGACCTTCGGCCCACTCCTATAATGGATCCCAAAGGAGCTGGAACATCTCCTCAATAAAGGAGTATATGGAAAGAATTTCCCGGGGCGAAAGTGTCAGTGAATCTGAACAACTATCTTTGGAAGAGCGGTACCATGACTACCTGATCACCTCTCTGCGTACCAAATGGGGAGCAGATCCAAAGTTTATCAAGGATCATTTTAAGAAAAAGTATTTGAAGCACTTTGAACTTAAGTCAGCTCCATTTCTTGAAGAGGGAACCATGTGTATCACCGATGGAAAAATAACCATTCATCCCAACCACTGGCTCATCACCGACCATATCCTCAAGGAGTTGTTTGCGGATTAAGACCCTGCTGCTGCTAACGCTTTACCAATAAGCTCGTCCAGTTTCTCACGAAGGGTATCATAACTGAAATACTTTTTTCCCAGATCAAAATTATATTCGGCAATTTCCTGGCTAAGTTTCATATTATAGATCACCTCCGACATCTCTTTGACAGCGTCCGGGGTGAGGTTGCCGTTCTCGATCATGACTGTTTTAAAACCCTTATTGCCGATATCGGGCATGTAGACCGGCTCATAGTTGTTGACAAAAATGGGACGTTTGGCCAATACCGCTTCCACAAATGCATTCCCGAAGCCTTCATAGGTGCTGAAGTAAGTACATGCGGTAGCACGGGCATAAGCATCAGAAAGGGAGAACCGAACTTCCCCGTTGCTATTGGAGAGGCCCTTGTTGTGGAACAGATGGTGAGCAAAATTTACTTGCTCTCCCAGTTTCAACTCGTGGATCTGGTTCACCAATTCATTATAATAGGCGCTGCCGGCATCATCCGCATAATTTCCGGTGATGATCAGTTTGATCTTTTTATCATTGAGCTCATGGAGTAACTGGATGGCGGTTTTGATCCCTTTTCGCCCCACAATCCTTGTGATCTGGAAAAGAAAAAGGTCATCCTTTTTGAAACCCATATGTTCGTACAGGTGCTCATTTTTCTGGTTTTGAACACCAAAGGGTATGCTAAAATCCATCACGTTGGGTACATTGACCGAATCACGATCAAATCGTTCCCTCAACGTATTAAAGGCATGTGTATTGATCACTGCATGAACCGAGTTAGGGGCCCTTAATGGAAATACTTCAGTTACAAAATCGTTGATTTCCCGGTGAGGAGAAATATACCGGTCGCCCCGCTCCCATGCAAAATCGTGGTCGTGGGTAATGGTGGGTATTCCCGATTTGTGAACTGCTTTGTTGATGGCCAGCCCCATCTCCAGGTGGGAGGGGAGGGCAGAAGCATTTTCAGAAATAATCAAATCGATTTTTTTCTCACCGATCCAGTTCAGAATTTTTTTATAGATGACCTTTGAATAAAGGTTGAGGTGCTCAATGAGTTCCCGTGGATCGGTTTCGGGATAAAAAAACGCTTTTTTCTGGCTCCAGAAACTTTCCGGGGAGAAGAAGGACATTTCAGAAACCAGGGTTTCAGTAGCAGGATTCATGGGTCTTTCCTGAAATTGACCGGAAAGTGTATAGATGTTATGGCCCATGGACTTGAGCACATCTATCCATTTTTCGGTCTCCAGTGCCACGCCGTCTACTCCACCGATCCGTCCAATAATAATACCGATGTTCATGATCAGGGAAACTGATTATTTAAGTACAAATGAAGATGTACCGATGATTTTCCCTTCCACATAGAGCTCCACAATATGTTCTCCGGGAACAATCTCCCCATCGTTGGTCCAGAATATGGAAACAGGGAGGTCTTCATTTTCGTAGGTGATTATCCTGGAAGCTGATGCGGGAATCTGTTCGCTGTTATATTCGAGCATATCCATCTCGGGGGATCCCAGCAACACCTGATCGGGTCGAAGTATCCTTAGATAGATATTTTTTTCTCCTGGGGTGGTAACTTTATTGGCCCTTAATGTGAAATCGGTCCTCACCTTGACAACGGTCCTGATCCTGGAGGTCTCCTTATCCCTTTTATTCAGCATCACCAGATTGATCTCTGATGCCTGAAGCGTTGTAGCCAGGTCCTTGATCTCCTCCAATTGTGTTTTGTCCTTCTCAAGCTGCTCCTTCTCAGTGGTAAGGCGTCGTTCTGTATTTCTGAGTTGCTTATTTGCGGCCAGCAACTCCTGATTCTGCATGTTCAGAGAATCGATTTGGACAATATAACTCCTTAGGACAGAGCGTATAGTCTCCATTTCGCGCTTGTACATTTTTATCTTGTAAGCGTCATCAGCCTGAATGGAGATCAACTTGTCGATCTTCTGTTGTTGTTGCTGCATCTCGATCTGGATCTCCAGATTGTCAGTTTCGAGAGAG
>JAUVKN010000294.1 GCA_030596245.1 Bacteroidia bacterium
GGTCTCAGTTTTAAAAAGCAGGTGGGGGATGCACTGTTTCTTCAGGCCGGACCCGGAGTTCATATTTTTGCAGACGGATCAGGGACTGTATTGGGAGTGCTTTTGGCAGTGGGATATGACCTGAATATCACGGATCAGATAAAAGTACCCATTGGTTTCAGGGTAGAGCCGGTATTCGGCAGCGCAGTGCCCACCTCATTTCTGATCCACACCGGGATCAGATATGAGCTATAATCCCTCGAAGAAGGTGTAGTGATCACCCCTGTTCATCCGGTGGACCGTGTAGCAAAGTTCGGTCATATGGTAGTCGCCCCACATGCTTGATTCTCCGCAAGGAACCTTTTGTCCCTCCGGGATATGATCCCATCCGTTGGGACGGTGGTATACCGAATGAAGTAAAACTCCCTGATGATCAGGTGAGGTTGAAAGGTAATTTTCTGAAAGCAGAGTTTTCAACAGGGTCAGTCCGGCCTGTAAAGAGGTAGTGGATTCTGCAGGTTCGCTTTTCTCAAGGTATTTCCCCAATCGGATGAGCCCCTGTGCACCAATGGCGGCGGCTGAACTATCCACAGGTTCAAAATCATTGAACGGATTGGCGGGAACTTCCTGGTATTTCCCCAGCTTGTGCAGGTGAGGAGCCCCAGTATCCCAGTAGGGGATCCCGTCAGCAGCAGTCTGTTCCAGATAGAAATCACAGGTTGCACGGGCTGCTTTCAGGAATGTTGCTTTAATGGATCTCAATTCAGGATAGGAAGGATCAAGGCTGTTCAGAAACTCCAGGAACTCTGAGAATCCCAGCATGGCCCAGGCCAGCCCTCTTGTCCATGTGCTGAATCCTGAATAGCCCTGTTGTGTATTGGGACAGCGATAGTTGCCATCGGTTGTGTTGAAGAGCGACTCATGGGCCACCCGTCCCCGCACATCATAGCTGTCACGGCCTTCTCCATAATAGACTGCATACTTTGCGGTGGTCACTCCATGGGTAATGGCACGTTCAAGCAGATCCACCTCCCTGTCATTCTCCACAAGCATCCTGTGCCCCAGTGTATGTGCATTCAGCAGGATCCGGCAGGTACGCATGGTATCGATGAAAAGAGAGTGGGGACCATTGAATGAATGGATGAAACCGCCATCCTGTACCTCTGTCCATCGCAGGGCCTGAACAGCCCCCGATGCCTTGATGGCCAGTTTGTAAAACTCTTTCTCCTCTCTGGATGTATCAAACAGACCAGTGTTGGCACATCGGAGCAGGTTCCCGTAGGTGCTCAGGTTGTTGAACCCATGGTCGTGTATCCCGAAATGGGTCACATGATGTGCCATCTTGTCAATGGTATTCTTCTTACCGGTTTCAAGCATCTCCCTGTCCCCGGTGGCACTGAACACCAGCAGCGGAATCCCATACTGGAATCCCTGGGTCCATTCGGTCCATCCCCGGGTAGAGTATTTCCCATCCACAGTGAATACCGGAGAACCCTGTGAAGGATCATACTCCTTTTCAAGCAGATGAACTTTCGCAGTAGCCAGCTGCCAGAATTGTTCCAGTTGTTTGGAAAGCGAGATAGCATCTATTTTAGCATCGATCTTCATGTCAGGATGGGATTACTTTGTAAAGGAAGCTGCTGACTTCCTGAATTGCCTGAAGCTTATTAATTGCTCCATCTTTTCATCCCACAACCGCAATTTCATGGTCCGAAGGCTGGGAATAAAGGTAACCGGTTTGATGACTTTAAACATTTCGTTCTCCCTATGGCACCGTTCAAGGTTATAATTGGGGATCTTGGGGCTCAGGTGATGAATGTGGTGAAAGCCAATGTTGCCGGAAAACCATTGTAATATTCTTGGGAATTTCAGGTATGAACTTCCCTCCATGGCCATTCTTTTATAATCCCAGTCGTCCTGACGGGACCAGATCACATCCTCGAACTGGTGCTGTACATAAAACAGCCAGACGCCTAACAATGTGGCAATATAGATCACGGGAACCTGAATAAGCAGGAGAGCTTTCCATCCCATCAACAGGATCAGTCCGGTGATGTATACCCCTAAAATCAGGTTGGTAAGATAGATACTGTTTCGTTCACCTGCATTCATTGATTTTCTGGGAAACCTGAACCAGATCACAAAGAGTAAGAAGGGCCCTATGGCAAAGAGTATGAGCGGATGCCTGTACAGTCGGTAGTTGAATTTCTTCCACACCGATAGTTCCTGGTATTCCTCCACGGTAAGGGTCCATACATCGCCATGCCCCCTTTTATCCAGGTTCCCAACTGTGCTGTGGTGTATCGCATGGCTTCTGTGCCAGTATTCATGAGGTGTGAACACAAGGCTTCCAAGGATTGTGCCAACTATCTTATTGCTACGGGATGATTTGAAAAATGAGCCGTGACCGCAATCATGGAATATAATAAACATGCGGACCAGAAAGCCGGCGGCCAACATTGAAAGGTCCAGAGTGATCCAGTAAGAGATATCCAGTGACAGGTACATCAGAACCCACAGAATAATATAGGGTCCAAGGGAATTGACGATCTGCCAGATACTTTTTTTTACATCGGGCTGGTTGTATTGGCTGACGATCTCAATCCAGGCTTTGTTGTTAGGTTGTTTTGACATCAACAACAAAGGTACGCTATACCTTTGACAGCCAATGAAAATTGCAATTTTTTCTGAGAAAAAATGATGAAAATTTCTATTTCGGGATGGATCTGAAGGATGGTTTTATTAATTTTATGTCAGTTGTTGACTCCAAGATGAAACATTTTATTCTCCTTCTGGCCTTTTCTTTCCTGCTGTTATCAGATGTTTTAGGTCAGTCCTATATTGTTTCGGGAACGATTGAACATGCTGAAGAGGGACAGGTATTGCTTGCCTCTTATTACGGTGACCGGTTCAGGGTGGTGGACAGCATGGAAACAGGGGCGGGATTTTTCTATTTCATGCTTTCGGACAAAGTGCCGGCAGGGATCTACAGGATCATTTATACGGAGAGGGTTCAGGGGATCAGGTCAGAGAACAGGTTCATTGAGTTCATTTTTAACAGGGAGAACCTGGAGATCATTGTGGCTTCCGGAGAGCTTGGTCCGGTACCCCATTTTGAAAACTCTCCTGAAAATCAGGTGTACATGGAATTCATGAACTATGAGTTGGATTACGAGGCTCAGCTCATGATGGTTTATGGTCAGCTTTCCCCTCCAAAACCAGGGTTAACTGACTATGATGCAGTTGTAAGGAGGTATGATGCACTGCAGGCTCACCGAACCTTTTTCATGGACTCATTGTCGGCTGTCTATCCCGATCTCTATGCCATCCGGATCATGAACGCATTTCGCGCTCCATTCATTCCGGGGGCCATGTCGCACCGGGAACGCATTGATACCCTGCAGAGGTGCTTTTTTGATCATGCTGCCATTGATGATCCCGGATTGCTTTTTGCCCCTGTCTATACCTTTAAACTGATTGATTACCTCTCTCTATTCAAGGTGGATACACTTTCAAAGGATCAACAGGAGGAGCAGTTTGTTGAGGCTGTGGACCGGATCATGATCAATGTATCACAGGATCCGGATCTTCGTTCTTTTGTGACTGAATTCCTGCTGGCAGGATTTGAGTTACTGGAGATGGAGAGGGTCCAGATCCACCTGGCCGATCACTACCTTGACGAATCGTGTGAAGCAGATGTAGTGGAACTGGTGCTCTCCAGGATGGAAGGGTATAAAAAGATGGCTCCCGGAGCGCAGGCACCCGATTTTGTGATCAGGGATATCAATGGCAAGAACCACCAGCTCTCCAATCTCGATAATCCTTATGTGTTGGTGCTGTTCTGGTCCAGCACCTGTGAGCATTGCCTGGATTTTCTCCCCGAACTGCATGAGTGGTACCTCCATGAGAATAGCCTCAATATGGAGGTGGTGGCTATCTCCATTGATACTTCCGCTTTAAATTTCGGGATTTTCACGGATGCACTTAAGCCTGAGTGGATCACCTCCCACGATCCCCTGGGTTGGAACGGAAAGGTGCCGGGTAACTATTTTCTTTATGCCACACCCTCCCTGTTTCTAGTGGACAGTGAGCGGACCATCCTGGCCAGGCCCTCTTCATACAGGCAATTCTTAAGAGCTGTGAAAAAGCTGGAACCTTAATCAGCAGATAGGCTGCTCTTTTTTAATCTTTTAAAATAATCTTTTGAGGCCCTTACAACCGACGGTGAAAGCAGGAGGGCTGAGATCATGGTGGGGAAAGCCATCAGGGCATAGGCTCCATCAAAGATGCCAACCACTGTTCCCAGGGTCGCTGTGGCTCCCAGCGGGATGGTGAGGATATAGAACCATTTATAGAGATAACTGTGTCTTGCCCCGAAGATGAAAGAGAAACATTTGGTACCGTAATAGGGAAAGGAGAGCATGGTAGAGAGTGAAAATACGATGACACAGATGGTCAGCAAATAGGATCCGAAGCCAGGCAGGGCCGTTTCAAACGCTTCTGCGGTGAGGGTGATCCCATCTGACTCTCCCACATCCCATACTCCCGTTATAATCAGTGCAAGTGCGGTCATGGTACACACAATAATGGTGTCCACTACCGGACCTAACATAGCCACCAATCCCTCCCGTACCGGTTCATTTGTTTTGGCTGCTCCATGGGCCATGGGTGCGGTACCGATTCCTGCTTCGTTGGAGAATGCAGCCCTTCTCACCCCGGTGATGATCAGCGCTCCCAGCGCTCCTCCCAGCACCGAATCGGCACGAAATGCATCGGTGAAAATAAGTGTAAAACTGGGCAGGATCCTCTCTGTATTGGAGAAAATAATAAATAGTACGGAGATCACATAGAGTACTACCATAATGGGAACCATACGTCCTGTGACCTTCCCGATCCTTTTGATCCCCCCGAAGATCACCACCCCCACCAATGAAGCGGCGATCAGACCCGAAATCAGGTTGGAAGAGAATCCCGTCTCCACACCATTGGGGATGAGTACCACATCACGTACAATCTGGGTCAGCTGGTTTACCTGGAACATGGGGAGTACCCCGATCATTCCCAGCAGGGAGAAGAAGATGGCCAGGGGCATCCACCTCTTGCCCAATCCTTCAACAATCACATACATGGGTCCGCCCTG
>JAUVKN010000028.1 GCA_030596245.1 Bacteroidia bacterium
GACATGGTGCCCACCATACTTGATCTGGCGGGTGTTTCGAATCCCTATGAGGGAGCTGTTCCCTTACCGGGTCAATCGCTGAAACCAACATTCAATGGAGACACAGGCTGGGAGCGCCATATCTGGTGGTATCATGAGGGAAATCGTGCCTTGCGTGTGGGGAACTGGAAGATCGTTGCAGCCAATGAGCAGGCGTGGGAACTTATCAGGATTGATAAAGACCGCACCGAATCTGATAATCTGGCCGTGGAGCATCCTGAGAAGGTGCTTGAGATGGAAAAAGAGTGGCAGGGTATGCTTGATGACTTCAGAGAGGTTGCTCCTGTTCAGGTGAGAAAATCTGATTGATGGAATTAGAGAAATTACTATTTTCTCATGATTGTCATTAATCTGAAGCAGGTTCCCAAACTCCCGGTCGATTACCTTTTGGGTACTTAAAAGATAGTATTTATAAGACCCTCCAAGGATTTGCTTACCACGTATGTTGTACCTTTCAGCACGATGAATTAAAAATGTATCCAGCAGGTAAGAAACATAGGTTGAGACGGTTTCATAATTGGTTCTCTTTTGCTTGCTCTTGAAATAGTTAACAATGCTGCTGAACGAAGTGAGATTCCCAATATTGACAACCAGGAACTTAAATATTTCCTCTAGCAATACAAGGTCCTTTATCTTATGGCGACCAACTATATCACGCAATATCACTGTGTTTCTGAGACTTTCTGAATAGCTGCGTTTTAATTCGTCAGAATTAAGGTGAAGCAGCTCCGGAAATCCTCCGGACTGAAGATATGCCAGGAAGTTCTCTTTGTTAACCTGTAGGTTTTTAAATGTAGTGAATTCGAAAAGACTAAATGGGAAAATCTCAAATTCAATATACCTGCCTGATAATAAGGTGGCCATCTCTCCGGACAGAAGGTTGGAATTTGAACCTGTGATAAAAAGTTCACATTCAAGTGTGAAATCCTGAGCGTAAGAGTTCACAAAAGACTCCCAGTTGCTGATGTTCTGGACTTCATCAAGAAAGAGATAAATCTTTCCTGACAGCTTATAGTTCTGTATGTGTTATCTAAATAACGCCTCAAGATCAGAAGATGTCCTGATTTCATCGAAAGCAGTATACTCTTTATTGATATAGAAGATATTCTGTCGGGGTACATTTTCTATTGAGATCAGGGTGTTAATGATCTGACGGATCAGATGATCATAATTGGCAATGTGATGAAGATCATCATAGCTTAGGTCCTTTAATAACCGAACCTGTGCTAAAACAAATATCTGCCACAAATCCATGCCCGGACGACCAGTTTGTTTCTTACCCTCTGTAATCTTGGCCTCCAGTATCTTAAATACCCTTTCATTCCACTTTGGGGTAATGAAAATCTCTTTCAAAGCCGAACTTAATCCAGGAAAAGCACCGCTGCGTTTCTTTGTCGTAATCTTTGTCTCGCTGATAGGCATACTGCCAAGTGTTAGCTGTTGCTCGAACCTTTTTCTCATAATTGAACCTGGTTTGATGGTTTACCAGAAATTCAATTTTTACAACTATCTCATTTTTGCTTGCAACCAGGCTGGCAGGAATAATAAATTCAGAGTCAGCCCAGCTGTCGGATTGTGCTCTTCCTTGGTCATACCACTCTCCGGCTTCTGTGCCATCAACTAAAACCCTGGCTTTTTGATTTGCAATGCCAAAGTATAATCTGCGTGTAAGCTTGTATTCTGAGGCATCGGGCTTAACTTTTAATGTAAACTGGCTGTGACCAGTATGGGCCCGGCCATCATCACCAATGGATGTACCATAACTGTGATTTCCGGAGCCTGACCAGCTTTGACCCGATATGGTGTAATTATGAGATTGTTCACTTTGCTGGTTGTTGATATCAAGACTGTCGGTTTGTACTTCGTCGCAGTAAGTCCAGTAATGAAATTCGTTCCAGTCTATCATTGCACTCACAAATACTATCTTAACTGTGATCTTTAATTTTCCTTTGTATTATTAATAACCGATTGAGTTTCGCCCTGGGCTAAATCAATTGTATTTGTTTGTGTGGTATAGTCGCTATTGCTACGGGGATCTTCGCTTTTATTGCTGAAGATACTTCTTGCCGTGGAAAGATCCTCACTGCCTGACCATGTCGTCACATTCGCATCATTCTCAAATATTTGATAATTTATACTATTGAAATAGTTCGTTTCAGGTAAGTCATCGGCATTGGTAACAATAATGATTTCTTTTTCGAAAGGAAATGGCATATAACTGATAAAACCACCACTTGAAACCGGATCATCAGCAACAAGGGGAGAGAGAAATGGAGCTTTTGCACCTGAGAAAAAGCTGACAACTGATTCATTAATTGAAGGAGTTTTTTCCCCATCGAAATAGATCTTAATTCTTTGATTAGCATAGAAGCTGGTAGTCCATATCCTGTTTACTATACCCTTGCCTCTGGCATGTAACATTACATTGTCCCCATTATAAATGTATTTCTCATATCAATAGTCCGGTGATAATTGGTTAAATAGTACTGAATAGGAGTCAAAAATAGGACATATAGACACGCTGGTAAATACCCTTTCTGAACTTTCTTTTGCATTTTTTGACCATTTGCAGGATCAAATAATACAAATAAAAGCGCATAATGAGTATTGAATTACCTCATCCTTCCCCTTATATTTAGTAATCTTTCTAAAACCGATTTTTATGAGGAAGTTGGTTTTGGCAGTAATGCTCCCTTTGTGGACCTCTACCAGGCCTATAAGGAGGGGAAAGATATTCTTGAACTGGCCCATATCGAATAGATGACCATGAACAGAGACCGCATATTGAAGATACTCCCTCTATTGCTGCAGCAATGGTGGTTGGACTGGGCTCCTGCAGCAGAGGACAAATACAGGAAAAACCGAATATCATCGTGATATTTACTGATGACCAGGGGTATGCCGACCTGGGGATCCAGGGAGTTGTTGATGATATCAAAACCCCTTACCTGGATCAGCTTGGAAGAGACGGGGTCCGGATGATCTCAGGTTATATTACCGCACCACAGTGCACCCCATCCCGTGCCGGGATCCTGTCGGGACGATACCAGCAGCGTTTCGGGGTGGATCATAACGGAACCCGGCCCATGCCGCTCGATGAGGTGCTGCTTCCACAGCGTTTGCAGGAGGCGGGTTATGTGACCGGGATGGTGGGAAAGTGGCACCTGGATCCCAATCATACCATGGATCCATGGCTTGAGGAGCACCTGCCGGTGATGGCATCCCAACCCATGAATCAGCGCAATCCCGAGGAGATTACCTTTGAACACAAGTTTCCCTATTACCCTTCAGAACGGGGATTTGCAGAAACGTGGTGGGGACCCATGGGGAACTATTGGGCCAACTTTGATCTGGATGGAAATGATATGGAGTATGAATGGAGATATAGTGATCGTTATCGACTTGACATTCAGAGCGATGCAGCTGTCTCTTTTGTGAATCGCAACCATGACCAGCCTTTTTTCCTTTACCTCTCATATTTTGCCCCGCATGTTCCCCTGGAGGCTACAGAGAAGTACCTGGCCAGGTTTCCCGGGGAGATGCCCGAAAGAAGGCGGTATTGCCTCGCTATGATGTCGGCCATTGATGACGGGGTGGGCAGACTCAGGGAGACGCTGGAGGAGTATGTAATTTCGGAGAATACCCTGATCTTTTATATTTCTGACAACGGGGCTCCCCTCTATCTTACCAAACCGGATACTACATTAGAACATAAGGGAGGTGCATGGGACGGATCACTGAATGATCCCCTGACCGGGGGGAAGAGGATGTTATCGGAGGGAGGTATTCGTGTGCCTTACCTTGTCACCTGGCCCTCAGTCATCCCCAAAGGGCAGGTCTACGATGAGCCAGTGATCTCGCTGGATGGGGCTGCCACAGCAGTGGCCGTAGCGGGACTGGAGAAGCCGGAGGAGCTGGATGGAGTGAACCTGATTCACCGCTATCCGGAAAAGGCCGATTCTCTGAAACGCGCACTGGAGGATTGGGCCATGGAGCTCTATGATCCGGGCGTGCCGGAGGGGCTGATCCGGGCGGAAAAAATAGGGTATGACTTCTACTTTCATACAGATTCTGTAAATCAAATTTCCAATAAAGACTAACATATCAATCAACCATGAAACGTAATTCATATCCACGAAACATGATCACCAGGCTCTTCATCATCCTGGGATTATCAATGACCGTCACATTCTGTACATCAACCGGCTCCAGATCAGTCTGGGACTATGATAAGATCCAGGAGGAATTTATTATCCCTGCCGAATCCAATAAACTCTGGTGTTATTACTACTGGATCGGGGATGATGTTTCCAAAGAGGGCATCACAAAGGACCTGGAAGCCATGAAGGAGTTTGGACTGGGGGCGGTGCTGATCGGGAACATCAACCCCGATGAGGTGGATGGTCCTGTGCCGCTCTTCAGTGATCCCTGGTGGGATGCCATGGTGCATGTGGTGGCGGAGGGACACCGTCTGGGCATTGACGTCGGTTTTTTCAACTGTCCGGGATGGAGCCAGAGTGGTGGCCCCTGGGTGACCCATGATAAAGCCATGAGGCACCTGGTCTACTCCGAAGCTACGGTTCAGGGTGCAGGTGAGATCAGCCTGCAGCTGGAAAAACCGGCTGAAGAGTTCCAGGACACCTATCTGCTTGCCTTTAAAAAGATAGAGGCAGAGAAACAGACGCTTACCGCAACCAATGCATCGGTCAGCTGTACACCTGCCATATCCGGCACGGGAAACTGGTTGGATGGTGACGCGGAGACCGCTGCCCTGTTTAAGATCGAGGAAGGAAGCAGCTACACCATTGAGATCACTGCCGCTGAACCCATGACTGCAAGGAGCATTCTGATCACGCCAGCCCAACCCAGGTTTCAGTGTGCTATGGAGCTTCAGGCTGAGGTGGATGGTTCATTCAGGAGCATCAAATCGTTTGCTTTTGATCGCAGTAATACGGATGTGAGCGTTGGACCTGTTACCCACGGTCCGGTTTCCGTAGCACTTCCGGTGACAGAGTCCTCCAGGTTTCGCCTGATCTGCTCAAATCTGGAGAGTCCACTGGACAAGGCAGGTATGGCTGAGATTTTAATCACTGAGGCTCCTGTTTTGCAGGATTATGTGGAGAAGTCGCTGGGCAAGATGCACCCCACGCCATTCCCCGCATTCGACTCCTACCTGTGGGATTCTCAGGAGGCGGTGACAGACGGGGAGTTGGTTGTAACGAAAGTGGTTGACCTGAGCGCTCAGATGGATGATTCGGGCACACTTTCATGGAGTGTTCCTGAAGGCGAATGGACCATTATGCGCATGGGAATGACGCCGACCGGAACCCGGAACTCTCCAGCTGCACCCCAGGGCAAGGGGTATGAAATAGACAAGGCCAGTGCAGAACTGGCACAGTTCCACTTTGACAACTACATGGCAAAACTGATCGACCGGATCCCGGAAGAGAGCCTTCCTGCCCTTAAATATCTTATTGCTGACAGTTACGAGATGGGTTCCCAGAACTGGTCAGACGGTTATGCCGAGAAATTTGAAAAGAAATATGGATATGATCCTGTGAAGTACCTGCCGATCATATCCGGACGGATTGTGGGAATTGTGGAGGAGTCGGACCGTTTTCTCTGGGACCTGCGGCGTATGGTGGCCGATGATGTGGCTTATGAATATGTGGGAGGACTGCGGAAAGCAGCCAATGAACGCGGACTGAAAATATGGCTTGAGAATTACGGTCATTGGGGATATCCTGGCGAATTCCTGATGTACGGGGGACAGAGCGACCTGGTTGCCGGTGAATTCTGGAACGAAGGAAGCCTGGGAGATATTGAGTGCAAAACTGGCTCATCTGCCGCCCATATGTATGGAAAGCCTGTTACCTCTGCCGAGGCTTTTACTGCAGCCCGCCAGGCCTATACCCGTCATCCTGCCCTGCTAAAAAAACGGGGGGACTGGAGCTGGACCGAAGGGATCAACCATTTTGTCCTCCATCTCTATATTCACCAGCCACGCGATGAGGCACCAGGGATCAATGCCTGGTTCTCCACTGAATTCAACAGGCTCAACACCTGGTTTGACCAGGGCAAAGGATGGACCGATTACATTCGCAGGTGCCAGCACATGTTACAGCAGGGAACATATGCAGCCGATGTGCTCTATTTTATCGGGGAGGATACACCAAAAATGACTGGCACCAGGGATCCTGAACTGCCTGTTGGATATTCCTACGATTACATCAATGCAGAGGTGATTATGGAGAGACTCTCTGTAGAAGATGGAAAATTTGTGCTACCCGATGGGATGACCTATTCTATCCTTGTGCTGCCCGAAAACAGCAACATGAGACCTGCGGTCCTGGCTAAGATGGAAGCACTGGTACAGGCCGGGGGGACAATCCTTGGTTCCGGACCAGACAAATCGCCCAGCCTTCAGAATTACCCGCAATGTGACCGGGAGATCCAGGAGATTGCCAGCCGCATGTGGGGTGAATCCCAAGCAGGCGAGTGGCTGGAGAAGGTGTATGGAAAAGGATATGTGCTTGACGGGATGGAGCTGCAGGAGGCCCTCGACCTGATCCGGGTCCCTGCCGATATTCAATTCCCCCAGGAGATGCCTCTGTTATGGACGCACCGCACCATGCCGGGTATGGAGATCTATTTCCTGACCAACCAGGGGGATGAGCTCCTCGAATTAGCACCCTCCTTTAACGTATCCGGATTGGAACCCCAGTTGTGGGACGCGGTCACAGGCGAGGTAAGGAAACTCAATGAATTTGAAGATGACGGCAGCCGTACACTGGTGGGGCTCACACTTCAAAAACACGAAAGTTGTTTCGTGGTCTTCACCTCGGAGAGCAACGGGAATACGGGTGCCGGTTATGAACTCAACTCACCTGAGACGGAGACACTGACCATTCTGGATTCGGAGTGGACCGTGGAATTTGAGAACAAGGAGTTTGGACCCACAGAACCTCTGCAGCTCATCAGCCTGGTCGACTGGAGTGTGTCGGCCGATGAAAATATGAAGTACTACTCCGGAACCGCTATTTACAATACCGAATTCACTCTGGATGAGCTTCCCGAAGGAGACCTCTTCCTGAACCTTGGTGAGGTGGGTGTGATGGCTCGCGTATCACTCAATGGCGAAAATCTGGGTGTGAGCTGGATGGCTCCTTTTCGCCTGAGCACAAAGGATCTGCTTGTGGCCGGTAAAAATGAGCTGGAAGTGGAGGTGGTGAATGTGTGGAGAAACCGCATGGTGGGGGATATGGAGCTGCCCGAAAGTGAGCGGTTTACCACCTTTACAGTGGCCGACCTTCAGGAGGAGGCGGAGCTTACACCCTCTGGACTGCTTGGACCGGTGAGTATTGAGATGATTATTGTTGAATAATAGAATCTGTAAAATTTCATAAGCCACACCTATGAACAATAAGCCCAAATTTAACCAGCGGTACATCTGGATGATCACGTTTGCTGCGGCAATGGGAGGATTTCTGTTTGGATACGACTTCGTTGTGATCGGAGGAGCCAAACCCTTCTATGAGCCCTTTTTTGACCTGGTAACTGTCACTCAGAGGGGGTGGGGAACCAGCTCGGCCATTGTGGGTTGTATCGTGGGGGCCATTATTTGCATTTTGCTGAGTGATACGCTGGGGCGTAAAAGGCTGTTGATCCTGTCAGGATTCCTTTTTGCACTTTCCGCCATGGGAACGGCCCTGGCAGAGAGCTTTTTTGCATTCAACGCTTTTCGCATGATTGGTGGTGTGGCCATGGGTGCCGCTTTAAATCTTGTCCCCATGTATATCTCAGAAATTGCTCCTGCTGAAAAACGCGGCATTCTGGTTACCATTAATCAGTTGATGATCATGATCGGGATCCTGGCTGCCCAGGTTGTGAACCTGCTCATTTCAAAGTTCGATACTGAACTGATTGCCAGTCCGACGACCCAGATGATCAGAGAGAGCTGGAGCGGACAGTTGGGGTGGCGGTGGATGTTTGGGGCAGAAGTCATCCCGGCCATCATCTTTTTTTTTACTGATGTTCATGGTTCCTGAGAGTGTACGCTGGCTGGTTAAGAACGGCCAGGAAACAAAGGCGTATAAGATCCTGAAAAAGATGGGAGGGGAGGAGTATGCAGCTTTTGAAGTGAAAAATATCCGGCAAACCATCTCAACTGAGCACGTGGCTCATGTCAATTTTAAAGAGCTGCTCAACAGCAAAATACTCAAGTTGATTGCGCTGGGGGTATTCCTGGCTTTCCTTCAGCAATGGAGCGGGATCAATGTGGTGATTTATTATGCTTCGGATATTTTTCAGGCAGCCGGATTTAACCTGCAGGAGATGATGGTCCAGATTGTGGCCATCGGGTTGGTGATGTTTCTCTCGGTTTTCGTTACGATTTTTACAGTTGAGAAACTGGGCCGCAGGAAGATACTGCTGCTGGCTACTTTCCTGATGGCCGTGGTATATGGCCTGATCGGAGGCGGATTTTATACAGGGAACACAGGAACCACTGTTGTTGTTTTGATGCTGGTGAACGTGATGCTCTATTCCCTTTCACTGGCTCCGCTCTTCTGGGTGGTGTTGTCGGAGATCTACCCAAACCGCATCCGTGGCGCTGCCATGTCCATTGGTGCCACAGCCCACTGGCTCGCCAATTTCCTGCTGACCTTTAGCTTTCCTGCCATCAAGGAGACCATTGGATGGGCCAACAACTTCTGGTTATATGGCTTGATCTGCCTGACCGGATTTTTTGTACTTTTTCGCTTCTTACCGGAAACGAAGGGTAAGACACTGGAAGACATTGAACGGGAACTGGCAGGATGATATAATTGCCGTATTCGCTCAGGAGTTGCCGAAGACAGATTTCGACAATGCAGTAAAACAATTAGTTATTACCAAATAGATGAAGCAATTAATGGAGAGGCCGGATTGGAAATGGCCCTGAAAAATGATTATGACCTGATTGTTAGTGATGTGATGATGCCCCAGTTAAGCGGGACAGCGATGTGTGCGAAAATCAAATCAAATATCAAAACCAGCCATATCCTGGTCATCCTGCTTACCGAAAAAAGCGATATAAACAGTGAACTGGAGGGTTATAAAACCGGGGCGGACTCATATATCGGGAAACCATTTCTTCCGAAACAGCTCACCTCTGTAATTGCAAACCTGCTTAAAACCCGCCAGCACATTAAGGAGTATTACACCTCTACAGGAAGCTAAAGTCGCTTACCGGGTTGTCAGCCAATGAGTACATCCGGCAGATCCGCTATAAAAAGGCAGCACAACTTTTAAAAACCGGTCACCTCTCCATCTCAGAGATTGCCTATGAGGTAGGATGCAGCTCCCCGGCCAATTTTTCCACCTCGTTTAAAGCGATCTACGGCATCTCACCGAAAGAGTTCCAGGGAAAAGGGTAACTCTTTATAAGGATCAAATAGTATAAATAAAGGCGCATAACGACTATTGAAACAATTGCTTTATCTTCTTATTTTTGTAAACTCTTCAAAACTGTATTATGAGAAAGTTACTTCTGGCATTGTTACTTATTGGATTGCAGTTAAGTTGTGACAAAACGCCTGACCGGATTTTTTGTACTCTATCGCTTCTTACCGGAAACGAAGCCTTATTCCAGAAAGTTTAACGAACCAATGGTTGTAATAATGGAAATAAATTTTTGCAATTGTGATTCATAACCTGTTTTGTAAAAAATCCGAAAATGAAAAAAAATCAAAATTTCAAGGCAATCCAGGGCTCCGCTTGCTTTTTTATGCTGGTGATGCTTTTGGGTTGTCAGAACAGCAAAACAATAGCAATCAAAAAAATTGAAATAACCGGGAACTGGCATCAGGAATCTGGGTTTCTGCCCCACATCCAAACCAGGGAACCTGCCCTGAAGGAAGGGGAATGTAGTTTGTTTTCGCAGGAGCTGATTTTGTCGCCGGGAAATTATTACCTGCAATTTGAGTACGACCAAAAACAGGAAGAACATAGGGGAAGGGCGATTGATCAACAATATAAAGGTTTTGAAGGCTTGCAGGTGAATGGTGAAATTATCGCATTAAAGTTCACTTGTCTGCCGGACGACTCTACCCTTTGGAATGCTGCATATGCCTTCACGGTGCAGACTGAAAAAGAAAATACCACTTTGGAACTTGCCATAGGGAATACGCGGGTTTTCAGAACCTGGTTGTCAGGGGATAAACCCTTCCGGAACTCAAACAAATACAGGGGCATCGCCCCTGAAGGGACGAAGGAGGGTTTGCTTGTCCGCAATATTCCTTTTTTGGTACGTAAAGTAGATCTCCACCATTATGCAGGTCTGCCTAGGAAAAGGTTTAAAGAGGACAGGGGTAGCTTGCAAAGTTGGAATGATGGGATGTGCTTGCCACTCCGGAATACGCACGTTGACAAAGCACATTTCCTTGGGATGATCCACAAAGCGGATATATCCAACGGGTCATGGTATTCTGATAAGGGAGATGATGGTTATTCACATTTTGTTGGAGATACTGCAGGGGTAATAAGCATCAATTGGACCGAGGGTGGCAACACAGAAATACCACTGGTTTTTGGCTTTAACCTCTGGTTCGGCAGGCCATGGGATATTTTGTGGTATTACGTGCCAGGCAGATACGGATCATGGCCCTATGGCATCAATTGTGATTCAACCCTGTTCAGCGGTGAAGACGGGCACCGCGATATACTGAGCGATGGCATTCAGCTGGTAGATGGCACCAGGCCGATGGGGGCCATGAGCAACAATACCCGTTTCATTTTTAGTATCGATTTGGAGGGCCGTGCCGTAAAGTCAATAGAAGTCAAGGGAGTGAAAGACATGCATGAATACCCGCTTATTTCAGGTTTAACAATTGAAACTGCTGATGACAATTCACCATTGCCATCATTGCCCCATCTTAGTGACCGGACCCCCGTAACCAAAACGGTTACACTGGATGAGATAGAAAGGGGTGAATACCGTCCGCGCATAGAAAAGATTATGCGGACCATCTATTCTTTTAAAGATGCACTGCCAAAACTAAAGGAACCTGAAATACCGGAAGGTTATTTTGGACCACAATTCAATTTTAAAGGAAACCAGGAAGCCATTTATGCTGCAACATACATGTATAAGAATGGCCCTGAGGTGGCTGCCCATATTGGGGATGCTGGTACATCTTGCTCATCAAGCACTGCGCAAAAAGCAACAATTCATTATACGCTTGGATTGGGTATCTGGCGTAAGCTAAATCCTATCTTCGGTAGCTATTCCAATTGGTTAAGGATTTATCAGGAAAAGGAACCCGGAGAATTGGGGCAAAAAGCAATGAATGACAAAGGGCAACTGGTCAATAGTGGAACCGCCTGGTCTCGTGGCATCGGGGAGCTGATGCGTGAAACCATGGCCCTGGGACACGATAAGTTTATCAATACCTATACCGATTGGCTGGATGAACGGTTATTTGAGGACGCCACTCCTCCGCACTGGGTGCGTACACCGGGATCGAACAGAACAAATTATGAAAGACAAGTTGGAGACATTTTAGAAACAGGTAACCGTGAAAATGATGGTCATGGCATATGCATGTGGGGCCGGTATATGACATGGTACTGGCAGGGGAAACCAAAGGCCTGGAACGAAAAACACTGGAAAGCCACCTCCGCCTCGGTGGATTGGATAAAATGGCAGCTGGATACGGATACGATTTTCCCAGGTGTGCGTAAAGATGTGCTATATACCGAGAGCGAGTGTTCACATAACGACTATGAGTTTTATTCATCCTATAATTGCCTGCATGGGCTAAAACTCGCCATCATAATGGCCAAAGAACTTGAAAAGGAGAAAGAGGCAGATGAATGGACCATACTTTATCATCGCCTGCGGCAGGGGATTCTGGACAATTTAATTGACGAAAGTGAATTTGGCCCTGTTTGGCATACCGAACCGGAAAACAACTGGTACGATGATGCACATAAAATGGTACACCTACACCTGGCTACCGAAGGATTTACTTACACCCCACTGCAGGATTATGCCAAAGAAGATACCATTGAACAAAAATACCTGGACATTGACAAAAACTGTTATCGCCTCTTAATGAAAGATAAAAACTATAATTGCCTTAGGATGTATGGGTACGGTCAGGGCATGATGACCCAGGCAGCCCTTCTCCTGGATGAAATGGAAGATGCAGAACAATTCATCAACATGATGGTCAACCACGCTTATCAGCCACAGTTAGAAGGATGGACTGCACCTGAGGGCGTCATTCTCCACAAAAGCGGTAAATACTGGGTGCCGGTCAATGGATATATGGGGCAGGACTCTCACCTGGCAGACAGCTATAAAGCATTGAGGCTAATGCTGGGCATTGATGACAATAACCCCGACCACCTCCGGCTGGTACCGCGATTCCCCAACAGCTGGGACGAGGCTTCGATAAAAGAATACCCCGTACTTACAGGCAACAAACGACAAAAAATCAGGTATACTTACAAGAGAGGTGAAGACGGTCAAACATTTGAGTATACGCTTGGAAGGCCGGTTCAAAGCATGAGTGTAAGGCTTGGACCGGTACCCGAAGGGAAAATTGTGACTGGAGTTTTGGTGGATGGGGAAAAGGCTGTTTTTACAAATTTAAGATCGGGTGATTCGGAGTGGGTGTGGGTTGAAGACCTGTCAGGACCGGACCATAAAATAGAGATGAAATTCTAAAAACAGCAGTAAGCATCTGCGAGTGTATTTGCCCATTCAGCTGTATTGGGCTTAATCAATTCAGGTCTTTATAACCATATTAGCCATTGCTTTTTCTGAGAAAAGGGTATTCACTTCGGAGGTTGACAATGCCACATCACTAGGGGCAGCATTGGTTATCGCCAACCAGATCTGGGAAGGTTTTATAGAGTCCTTTGATCTGGGTTTAAAAGAGGTTATTTTTACATAAATTTGGAATTGAAAATAGTAACTACGAAATGAGAGGGATCCATTTTATTCTACCTGCTCTGACCTTTGTTTTTCTGGTTTCATGTTCAGAGGAAGTGGTCCATCAACAACCCAATATTGTTTTGATCATTTCGGATGATCAGAGCTGGACAGATTACAGTTTCCTTGGGCATGAACATATTAGAACTCCACGGATTGACCAACTGGCAGCTGAGGGTCTCACTTTTACACAGGGCTATACCACGGCTCCGCTCTGCCGGCCCGCACTGGCCTCTATGGCCACCGGACTCTATCCCCACCAACACGGGGCTTACGGCAATGATCCTATAAACCCTGGTGAAAAACAGGTATACGGGACGGAATGGCTGATACAGCGAGCTGAAATCAATGAGCCCATAATGGCAGGTATTGAAAAGATTTCCAGCCTGGCAGATCTGCTCGGGGAGGCTGGTTATATTTCTCTTCAGACCGGAAAATGGTGGGAAGGTCACTATTCCAGGGGTGGATTTTCCCAGGGGATGACCCACGGGAATCCGGCACTCGGTGGAAGGCATGGAGACGATGGGTTGGAGATAGGCCGGGAAGGGCTTGATGTTATCTTTGATTTTATGAATGAAGCGCAGGAAACTGAAACGCCTTTTTTTGTTTGGTATGCCCCCTTCATGCCCCATGCTCCCCACAACCCTCCGGATAGTCTCAGGGATAAATATTTACCTCTTGCACCAACCCCGGCTGTGGCCAATTACTGGGCTATGTGTGAGTGGTTCGATATAACCTGCGGAGAGCTGATGGATTATATCGATCAGAAGGAGCTATCGGAAAATACACTATTTGTCTATGTAACTGACAATGGCTGGATCCAGGATCCGGACCGTCCGAACCGCTATGCACCCAGGTCCAAGAGGGCCCCGTATGACATGGGAATCCGCACCCCCATCATTTACCGGTGGAAGGGGGTTATCGAGCCTGAAATGGACGAAACATCCCTTTCCAGCAGCATCGACATAGCCACTACAATACTGGGAATATGTGGGATTCAACCTACAGAGGAGATGCAGGGGATTAACGTACTGGACAGGGAGATTCGTAAAGGGCGGGATGCCATTTTTGCTGAAACCTATGCCCATGATTTTTCCACCCTCGACTCCAGCCTCTATTACAGGATCATTGTGACCAATCCCTGGAAGCTGATTCTTCCGGATACGGTAAACCAGCCCGACAGGATCCCTGAACTATACAACCTGGAAGATGATCCCCATGAATGGAACAATCAGGCCGATGCTCATCCGGAAATTGTAGCAGAGCTTGTCTTAAGGCTTGAAGAGTGGTGGAATGAAGAATAAAACCGATAGTGATAACTATAAAATAGAAAATTCATGAGACTCATTGCGATCAAAAATCGCCTCACATCCCTTGGGGCTTTCTCATCCGGATTGATTATTATTCTCCAGCTCATGCTGCTTGCAGGTTGCCAGGATCAATTTCCTGAAAAAGTCAGTCCGATCCACAAATTCAGTCAGCTAGAGGAGTTATTTGCCGATCCTCCCGCAGATTACCGGAGTGCCCCCCTGTGGGACTGGAACGACCGGATCAGCAAGGAGGGAATTGACTTTCACATGGAGAAATTCAAGAATGCCGGTATCGGGGGGGTATTTGTTCATCCGCGCCCCGGACTGATCACCGAATATCTTTCGGATGATTGGTTTGACCTGTTTGACTATACTGTACAGAAGGGCAAAGAGCTCGGGATGAATGTTTGGATCTACGATGAAAACTCATATCCGAGCGGATTTGCCGGTGGACATGTGCCGGCAGAGATGCCCGAATCCTGGAACCAGGGAACCGGACTGAACCTTGATGTTCAGGAGATATTCCAGCCCGATAGTTCGCATTATGAGGTGATTTTGAAAAAGGGAGGGGAAGGTTTTATCGATATCACCGCCACCTACCGGGAGGAGATCGGGGAGGCGGGAACCTATTACCTCTTCAGGAAGACATTTCCTCCAACTTCCTACTGGTATGGAGGGTTTACTTATGTGGACCTGCTAAAGAAAGGTGTCACTGAAAAATTCATGGAAGTTACCATGACCCGTGGCTATGAAAAGCACAACGCTTCCGATTTCGGCCATACGGTTAAGGGTATATTTACAGATGAACCCAACCTGGAGGCAGCCATGGCCAGGGGAACACTACTCCGGTGGACTCCGGATCTCTGGGATGCTTTTCAGGAGCGCTGGGGGTATGATCTCAGGGTGAACCTGCCCTCCCTTATCTTTGAAACCGGGGATTGGAAAAAGGTCCGGCACGACTATTATGAACTGATCCTGGAACTATTTATCGAACGATGGGCAAAACCTTGGTATCGCTACTGTGAAGAGATGGGATTGGATTGGACAGGACACTACTGGGAACACGGATGGCCTTACCCTACCCATGGATTTGATGAGGCGGCCTTCTATATCTGGCATCAGCAGCCCGGTGTTGATATGCTTGGTAACGAACTGATTTCCCGCGGAATGGGTGGTCAGTTTGGAAATACCAGGGCCGTACGTGAACTGGCCAGTGCAGCCAACCAGGGCGGGAATTTGCGTACCCTGAGCGAAACCTATGGAGGCGGAGGTTGGGAGATGGATTTTTCCACCTTCAAGCGGCTGGCGGATTGGCAGGCTATCCTGGGTGTGAATTTTGTGAACCAGCACCTTTCATACTTTACACTGAGAGGCGTACGGAAATTTGATTATCCCCCTTCCTTTACCTACCATGAGCCATGGTGGGATGATTACCGGCTGTTGGGTGACTATATCGGGAGACTTTCACTGGCCGGCTCATCCGGGGAACAGCTGAATGAGATCCTTGTACTTCAACCCAATACCACGGCCTGGATGTATTTTTCAAGGAGGGTAAAAAATCCGAAAATCGATACCATACAACACCGTTTCAAGAGTTTTATATGGCAACTTGAGCGCAATCATTGCGAATACGACCTGGGATCAGAGAATGTTATCAAGACACTGGGTTCGGTCAATGGTAACCGGCTGAGGGTGGGCAACCGGGCTTACAGCGTGGTAGTGATTCCGGCCAGTATGGAAAACCTTGACAACGCCACCTACCAGCTACTTGACCAATTCCTGACCGGTGGCGGAAAGATTGTCTCTTTCACCAACAATATTCCCTACCTCGATGGAGAGCCATCGGATGCCGTCAATGAACTGTTGAAAAGAGATCCGGATCAGTGCCTGTTTGTGAGAGATATTTCGGACCCGCTTTTTAAAGAGGTAACTGTCAGGGAGGGTTTTGCCATCAAAGAGCCCCCCTCCAGTCCTGGGGAGCTATACCACCAGCGCCGCATCATGGATGACGGACAACTGCTCATGATGGTGAATTCATCGGCAGATCAATCAGCTACGGCCACCATTGAAGCGCGGGGGAGAAGCGTGATCTCCCTGGATCCTGTTTCGGGGGAGATCTCACAGGTTCCGGCCCTGTCCGGGGGCAAAACTGTCTCCTTTCAGGTGGAGCTTCCACCGGTTGGAAGTGCAATTTACTTCATCTCTTACAGCAGCTCATCCCTGCCCTTTTTGAAAACCACCACGGGTGGTGGATCTCCGGTAGCTCCCGAAGATGAGGTTGCTGTTTCTGCGGACCAGGATAATATACTGGTCCTTAACTACCTGGATATTAAGTCAGGAGCACTTGAACTAAAGGACACCTATTTTATGAATGCCCTGCTGGCACTATTTGACAGCCACGGTATCGAAATGGGCAATCCCTGGCAGCACAAGATTCAGTACCGTCAGAACTACGTTGCCCGTGATACATTTCCCGATGGTTCGGGTTTTTCAGCCAGCTACCACTTTACCATTTCACGGGAAACGGACCTTCAACCATTACAGGAGGTAAAGGCTGTGGTAGAGGGCCATGAGCTCTGGGATGTATACATTAACGGACACCTGGTTCAAAAAGAGCAGGGCTCTTACTGGATCGGTCGGGAGTTTCATTACTTTCCTGTGGGGCATTATTTGAAAAACGGGAGCAACATACTCACCATCAAGGCTTCGAAGATGTCTTTATATGCCGAACTGATGCCGGTTTACCTGACAGGACCATTCCTGCTCCGGCCCCTGGGAAAGGGTTTCGAAATTACTGGTGGAACACTTGATTCACTGGGCCCCTGGAAGGATCAGGGATACTATTTTTATTCTCAGAAAGTATCCTACAGCCGGCAATTTTACATTGAGGAATCTGACCGGGAGTACTCTGTGCGACTTTATGGTTGGAGTGGTACCACCGCAGAGGTATATGTAAATGGAGAGAAGGCAGGTCAGATCTGCTGGTTACCCTATGAATTGAATGTGGGTCATCTGATGAATGAGGGAGACAATGAGATCACTGTAAAGGTGGTGGGAAGTCTGAAAAACACCTTTGGGCATTTCTATAAAACAAGGAACTCGTGGATCAGTGGTCCGGGGGACTGGAACCTTGCCCCTGAAGAGATCCCGTCTGTTGATCAATATTCATTGATGGATTATGGCCTGTATGAACCCTTTGAATTGTTGATGTATTAAGATTAAGACATAATATCCAAAAAAAGATGAATCTTAGAGAGCGCTTTCATGAGGTCATGAATTTCAATCCGGATGTCCACTCCATAAAGTGGGAATTCGGGTATTGGGGAGAGACCATCAAGAATTGGTATGAACAGGGCCTTCCGGAAAGGCAGTATCCTGTCCTTGAACAACGTATCACCACCCCAACAACATCCTTATACACTCCGGCGTGGTCCGGTAAGGATGTGGACAGGTTACCAAATGGCATTGCAGTAACCGGAGGCAGCCTCTACTGGCCATCACAGGGGTTCCCGCTGGATTACGATGTGCGTAATCATTTTAATATGGACTTTACCCAGCGGATAGTGGATGTGAATCTCCATTTTTGCCCCATGTTTGATGTCCGGGTTTTGGATCAAAATCAGGAAAGATTTCATTACATCGATATTGATGGCGTGGAGCGAATCTTTTTGAAAGATGAAGCCACCATTCCAACCTCAGTACAATGGCCCATAAAGGACAGAATGAGCTGGGAGAAGCTGAAAGAGGAGCGGATGAATCTGAATAATATCTCTGAACGGTTTCCATCAAATTGGCCGGAATTGCTCAAGGAATACAGGAACCGTGACTATCCCCTGGCCATTGGTGGGTATCCCCAGGGATTTTTCGGCACCCTGTCACACCTTATTGGTTATGAGAATCTGTTTCTCTGGTACTGTTTGGAGGCTGATCTGGTGCATGATATTTTGGATACTTTCACCTCCATCTGGCTGGCTGTTTTTGAAGAGGTGATATCTCAGGTGGAAATCGACCACTGGCATATCTGGGAAGATATCTCCTTTGGGAAAGGCTCCATGATCTCTGTGGAGATGGTGCAGGAGTTTTTATCCCCCTATATCAGGCGCATTGTGGATTTTTTGAAATCAAAAGGAGTTGATATCATTTTACTCGATACGGATGGTGACTGCAATGAGCTCATACCGGTTTTTATGGAGGCAGGAGTCACGGGCATGTACCCTTTTGAAGTGCACTGCGGTATGGATGTGGCCAAAGTGCGAAAACAGTATCCCAATTTGCAAATGTTGGGAGGTATCTCCAAATCGGAAATCCAGCTTGGTAAAAAACGGATTGATGAGATGCTGGAGTCGGTGGATTATGTGCTGAAAACAGGCGGATACATCCCACATGGTGATCATCTGATCCCGCCGGATGTGGATTTTGAAAATTTCAGTTATTACCGTACAAAGTTGAATAAACTGATTAATAAATACGGAGCATAATCATCTAAAATCCTAATTTAGGATTACCAGTTCAGCACTTCATCCCCTGCATCGGCAAGCGTTCCAGCGATCCAGTCAGCTCGGGAGAGTTCCTCCGCTGTAAATGATGTTGTGAGGGCAAGGACGCGAGATCTAGCTGCTTTTCCTGCTGCCACACCGCTGATGGCATCTTCAACCACCAGGCACTTCGAAGGATCCACGCCAAGATTTTCAGCTGCTTTCAAAAAGACGTCAGGGGCAGGTTTTTTATGTTCAATATCCAGACCGCTCACAATGGTGTGAAAAGTATCCTGTGTTATTCCAGTCTCTTCCAGGTTAATCTCGATCTTGATCCGGTCGGCACTGGAAGCCAGGGCGATTTTCAATCCCCGATCCAGGCAATGGCTTATGAATTCCCTTGCGCCAGGTAGCAGGGAAAGTTTTCCTTTTACAAGACCGGCATAGATCTCATAGGTCCTGGCCTTGTCTTTTTCAAGTTCAAAAGGAATATTGTGCTTCTCAGCGATTCCACCGAGGTATCTGTTTTCACCCATGCCGGTGAACTCCACAAAATCTTCTGGTTCAACCGCATAACCCTTCTCTTTAAACATCTCAACTCCCGCCTTACAGATGTACTCTTCAGAGTCCAGGAGAACACCATCCATGTCAAACAGGACCGCTTTCACATTTTTTTTGATTTCCATAAGTTAATCCTCTATTTCTTTTTAGCCTCGATCCGGATGGCGACCCCACTTATAGCGTTTTTGTGGATCGAATTCTGGATTTGGGAGCGGATATTCTGCCTCACATTCCCTGCGCCAATCATCCAGTAACTTGTGCAATTCTTCTGCGATTTCTGGTTCATCCTTGCTAAGGTCCATAGATTCGCCAATATCCTGTTTAAGGTTATAAAGATAGATGCGGTCATCGACCAGGTAATGGATGAGTTTCCATTCCCCTTTTCGGATCGCACTGGCAGGGGAATCATGGTGGTAAACCGGATAGTGCCAGTAGATTGCCCGGTCAGGATCATATGCAGATCCCTCCATAAGACTAACCAGGCTTGTACCATCATATACCTGCTCATCTGGTAACTCAATCCCAGCCAGATCTGAAAAAGTGGGGAGAAAATCCACGCTGGAGACAATGGCATCACTGACAACACCGCGGCCAAGCGTGCCTGGCCACCACATGATCATGGGTTCCCTGATTCCCCCTTCATAAAGGGTGCCTTTTTCAGACCGCAGAGGTGCATTGGAGGAGGCCACATATAGCAGGGTGTCCCCTTCATATATGTACCTCTTTGAGTCTGTAATGAGTGGAATTCTGTCAAATCTGCTCACAAGGCCACCGTTGTCAGAAAAGAATACCACCAGTGTGTTTTCCGATAATCCCAGCTCTTCCAGCTTCTCAAGGATATGTCCGGTGCTCTGATCTACATGCTCCACCATGGCT
>JAUVKN010000037.1 GCA_030596245.1 Bacteroidia bacterium
ATCGGACAGGTAGTCAAAAGCATACCCCTTCTCTTTTAACCATTCTGCCACTCTGCCAAAAGATGAATCAGTAAACCAGTCGATCGCATGCACATTGAGGGTTTTAATGATTTCATTGCTGTACTGATGCCAGATATCTGCCACGGGCCAGTAAAGTAATATCTCATTGGCAGGCTGTCCGGATTGCAGTATGGATTGGCATCTGCCCACATACCGGTTCAGTGCGGGCAGATCCCGCCAGAAAGCATTTTTTTGTTCAAAATGGGTTGATGCATAAAACATCCATCCCGGCCATTCGGCTTCTTTGGGAGAATATGCATTCCCATGGTAAAAAATATGGTTGATTCCGGCCAGGAACAGTTGATCGATTTCGGGCTTGGCCTGGGCCAGGGATGCTTTGAAATGATCTCTTAACCAGGTACATGTTTCCGAGGCCACCAGCCTCTTTCCGGAAACATGGGCAGCTGAGGAAGCAAACTGAAGGATCAGCGGATCGGGTGGTTCACTGGTTGAGATGTTTTCCCTTTTGCGCGATAATCCTGGGATATCAAATTTGGTGGCACCAAAGATCTCCGTTTCCGGGATGTCGGAGGCAGCATAGAGATCGAGCAGGTTTGCAGGTGCACCATGCCCCTCGTTGCGTGTGATCCAACCATGATTGTGTGCCCAGTGGGTCCATTCCTCTATATATTCCAGATGCAGTTCTGCCATTGTTGCCCGGTAATCAGCTTTAATTCGTGATATTTTTTCTGCTGTACCGTGTCCCGTCAGCGCTGGCAGGTGCTCTCTCAGGTCATATCCCCTGCGCGATTGAAATTCACTAAACAGCTCCCTGGTATAGCTGGCATGATAATATTCATAGGAATCATGGTATTGGGTCCGCAACCGGGATCCTTTATCCTGGCTGAAAGCGCGGTCATACCTCTCCAAATACGTGTTCAGTGAGGTGACTGAAAATGGATTCAGTACAAGCCCTTCATTACCCGGCGCTGCACGTTTTACTTGTTGGTTTGTTCCTGCTTGTCCCAAGGCGTAAATATGCCACTCTCCCGGGGGTGCTGTCCAGCCGGTTGACTGGTTTTCACTGATTTTGCCGGTCATGTCGATGATCTCACCCTTTTCGGAATAAGCCATAAGGCACTGCAAGTCCTTTATGTCAAGCTTTTCATGGAATTTCTCACCACCCGAAAGTTTGTATGTTATATATTCTATTTTCTTGGCTGCATCATGGGGAGTAACATGCGAACCGCCAAAGGGCCAGCCTGTGGTGGTACTCATATCCACATTCATATCCAGTCGGGTTGCCTCATTCAGGGTGTGTGATAACATCTCCATCCATCCGGGACTCAGAAAATCGATATAATTTGCTTCATATCCCTTTGCACCATAGATCGGAATGATGTGCACATTGCCGATCCCGGCTTCTCGTAAACTTTCAAGGTTATAGGTCAGATTCTCCTTATCCACTGCACTACCCAACCACCACCAGTAGGTTCCTGGCAGATGCTCTTTCTGTTGGGTTGGCCATTGGAGATCTCCATTTGACTGGGATGTCTGTCCTGATACCTGATGGCTGAATAGAAACAGTACTATCCACCAGATCAGAGTCTTGATAATCGAATACTTGACCTCAGGTTTCTTCATGGTATCATTATCTTACATTGCTGGTTATTATTTGCTCGGTTTATTCTTTTTCGACCAGAACCACATAGGATGTACCGGGTTTTGTCCGGTCTCCTTTTCCTGTGGCTAAAACAATTTCGTTTTCCCCATCATTATCAGCATCACCGACAGCTAGCCAGGAAGACTCGGCATATTTCTCATTTAAATCTACAAGTAATTCACGACTAACGGCTCCCTGATCATCCACTTTGAACATAAACACATATCCATGATGATCACTGCTTATAAATTCAGACACATTATCTCCTCGTGTGGAAAGTACCAATTCGTTTTTCCCGTCATTATCCACATCAGCTATTTCCATCATTTTTTCAAAATAAGACAAATCAAGCGTTTCATCCTGGTGGGCAAAAGTGTACACTTTACAAGCAGTGGAATCTACCTTATATCCCAGCACGGTTCCTTTGTTTATTTTCTGCTCTTCCTTCCATCCCACGATGAGTTCGTTACTGCCATCGTTATCAACGTCACCTACTGTCAGGGATGCATAAAAGCAGCCACGACCATCGAATCCTTCCAATATAATGCGGGCAGGAATGACCAGTTCTCCGGTTTCATCGAATTCGTAAATCTCGACTTTTGCAGCTTTATGTCGAAAACTGTTGGAGGTAAGGTACTCCTGCTCTCCGTCATTATCAACATCGGCGATCATAGATTCCTCACCGGAGCCTGACAGGTGATGGATCTTTCTGGACTCTATTTGGTTCAGCTCCCGGTCTATATCGTAACGGATAATTTCACCACCACCACAATAGGCGGAGATAACCTCATTTAGCCCGTCACCATCCAGATCCTTGATTGCAAAGTTGTGGGTAAAGGAGCTTGTATTGTAATCGGGTCGCAATGCTAATTTTTTGGTAAGTATTTTACCATCGGTTTGAAGCAGGTAGAACCAGGCTGTTCCACCGTGTTCCTGGCCGGTGCCAAGAATAATCTCATTTTTACCATCATTATTCAGATCGACTACTTTTACAGTGAGTCCCATGCCCGGATTCGGATGTGTCTGAGCCAGGTCTTCTGCTAAAATGGTCATATCCCAATTTTTATTTGACTTCTTGATGACGGCCAATTTACTGTCAGGACATCCGGTAATGAGAATCTCATTCAACCCATCGTTGTCAGCATCGCCAATTTCCACATCCCAACCGCCATAACTCTGATCGATGGTGGCAATTACCTCGGCGTTCCAGCCACTGGCTGTGGTTGCCAGGTCTGAATAATTATCTCTGTTTGCTTGTACACAGGAAACAACTACTAACAGTAATGATAATACATAACATTTCATTAGTTTAAAATTCAATATTTGAATAAAGATCATTACCAATAATTTTTACGCCATTGCTATTCTTTTCCAGTACCTGAGCATCAAAATTGAAAAGCTTCAGATCATGAACATCATCACAGATTAATGCGGGCCGGTAATCCGGTTCAGTATAATTAATGTCAATATCCCGGAAAGTAAGACCATCCACATGGCGACAGAAGAAACCATAGGCGGGGAGAATGCCAAACATGGTGCTTTCGGGATACTTTTCCTCATGTTCCGGGACCTCTTTATTTACCAGCTGCTTTGAGCCTCCACCCATAAAATTGATTTTAATATTTGACAGGGTTACATTCTCTATCAGATGTCCCGGAATACCCGTAATTGAGCATCCGGTAGTTCCAGCAGCTGAAGCAACAATATTACTTATCAAAACATTTCGAAATATTCCTGTGGGTGGTGTGGAAATATTTGGTCGATACTTTCGTGCCCGGTTCCCTAACCTCATAAAGATCGGTGCTGTAGTTCCCGAAATGGCAATGTTTGAAATTGTAACGCCATCCAGTACACCACCATCCACAATCTCCAATGCAATTCCAGCCAATCCCTCCCGCCGTCCGAAGATTACATCTGATTCGCTTGAGGGCCGAACCACACAATTGGTGATGGTGATATTTTTAAACCCGCCGCAGGATTCTGTTCCCATCTTTATGGCATTACAAAATGAACTTACTATACAATTCGATATGGTAACATTCTCTGTGGGCACCCCACCAGTGCTTTTTAAGGTTATTCCATCGTCATCTGAGTCACCGAAGCAGTTGCTGATTAATACATTGCAGCAGCAATCAATATCAATCATATCATTGTTATAGCTGCCATGGTTATAGACCGTTATATTTTGTATGGTTACAAAATCGCAATTCAGATAGTGTTGCATCCACATGGGTGAATTGCGAAGCTTAATACCTTCCACCAGGACATGGTGGCAACTAATCAGACGGATGATGTATGGTCTGTTGATATACCGGGCTTGCGGGCGGTACCGGGTGCTGTCATCATACACAGCCACCAATTTATCCCACTCGGACTCATCGGGCAGGTTATCCCTGAAAGCTGCTCCCTGTCCGTCAATTATCCCGTGTCCTGTAATCCCAATCTCTTTTAACCCTTCACCCCAGATCAATGCCCTTCCAACGTACCTGTCCGAATAGGATGGAAAATCACATTTATTCAATGGAAAATCTTCAACCTGATCACTCCCCAAAAGGACAGCCCCCACACTGAGATTCAAGTTGATATAGTCTTTTAAGTAAATCGTTCCGGACAAATAGGTGCCAGGCGGAAAATATACTGTTCCGCCGCCATTTTTGGAACACTCAGTAATTGCTGATTGGATAGCGTTTGTGTTTAGAGTTTCTCCATCACCTTTGGCTCCAAATTCAACAATATTGTAAAAACCAGCCGGATCACCTAAAACCGGAGAGATAATTGCTACAGAGAGCAGCAATGAGATGATCAAGGTAATTCGTTTCTTAAATTGCATAATAACATCTCCTTTTAACGGTGTTAGTTCATTTTCAGCCATAACCTTGATCTTGCTGGTATTTCCATGTTTATTTGACCGTCAATTATCTTTAACTGCTTTCCTGAGAATTTCTCTTCCATCATTCCGTTTTCCAACCCTGCAGTGGTTAGATCAATATGTACGGTTTCCTGGTTGTAGTTATGGATCACCCATCCGGAATCGCCAAAGGGTTGCAGGGTGACTCGTGCAGGGGCATTAAAATCAAATCCAAAAGGAGTTATAAATGCATCACGGAGGGTATTGGCCCAGATTTCTGGTATCTCCAGAAAACCCAAAGGTCGTGGGCATAACAGAACCTCTCCGACTGCATCAAAATCAGCTTGAGAGAAGGTGTGTGTATTTAAAGTATATATCTGCTCTCTGGCCACCAGAAAAGGGATTTCATCAGAGTTTTGAACGGCTACCAGTTTTACATTCCCTTCTGTCAGTTGGATATCTGATTCAAGATCAAGACCATATTTTATGGTTTCAGCCTCTCCTTCCACAACGATTTGATCGGCCACGAATGGGGATGAAACCAACGGCCAGCTTATACCGGCCATTTCAGCCAATCTCTCTCCATCTCTGGCATGTGCCAGAAATCCTGTTGTAAAAATCAAGGTAGCATTGCTGTCCATTGATTTTTCTATTTTGGCCAGAATTTCGGTATCTGCTGCTGCCTGTGTGGGTAAAAATACCACCTTGGCATTTGCAGGATATTGGGAAACGGGTATCAAAGGAACTCCTAACATTCCAATAAAATCCATGATATAAAGATCTCCGTAAGCACTGCTACTTGCGGGCTTATAGGCCATCACACCTTTAACAGGATCAGTGACCAGCGCTTCTGCAAGATCGGCCAGTTGGGCAAATTGTCTTCGTAATAAATGGTGTCCTTTGTGACCATTAACAAAATCAAAATAGTTGAAAAAAATAAGCTCCTGAGCCCCGGCAAGCACACTCTGCCAGGCCTGCTCGATAAAATCATTTTCATCGCAGTCGCCATGGTCAAACCATGCACCGCTCATCTTCTCTCCAGCCAGACTATTCATCCACCGATAGCTTACAAAGCTTTCATAGGGTTGAACAAATCCAAACCTCTGCGTGTATTGACCGCGAGATTCGGTGCCTACATATACTTTGTCAAAGAGCGCTGTTTTATTTTCCACATCATATCCAAAGAGATGAAAACGGTCATACCACTGGGGGTATTTAATGATCATTGTAATATCCGGATTGACAGTTTTGGCCGGGTCAATAAACAGACTTTCTGAAAGTTCGGTGAGCAAATCCATGCGGTATTTTGACCAGGAACGCTCTCCTTTGGCAGCTTTTGACTCCATACTGGTATCGGCCGTACAGAGAAAATCATCGATAATGAATTCATCAAAAACATCTGCAGACATCATCATCACCTCTTTTAAATCAGCCTGGGTTTTAGGATTTTGCCAGTTGAACCATCCCAATTGAGCCTCTTGCCTGACACCAAAATTTTCTCCAGGAACTGTGGCGATTCCTCCAACCACTTCAATATTGTTTTTTTCAAATAGATCCCTCACATCCTCTAGCAATCTCTTTTCAATGACCAGGCCCCCGCGATATACCTCAATATAGGCTTTGGTGATGCCATTGCAGCGGAATATTGAAATAGCTTCACGTCTTCCGGCCTCATCAGACAACAGGTTTTTTACTGCATGGGCAGTGATGTAGATGCTTAACTGAAGATCATCTTTCCGCTCCTGTGCATAAGAAAACTGATCATTCACCGGTTCCGCTGGTCCTATACAGGAGTTTATGAATGCCGGTAGCAGGAGAAGAATGACCAGATATTTTTTTGTAAAGAGATTCTGAGTCATTGGAGATTGTTTATTCGGTCAACTATTTTGCAACTTTTATAGTCCAGTCTTTAAACTCTACCCAGTACTGCTTTTTGTCGGGCGAGCCTGCGGCCAGGCCAAGGTCAATGGCTTCGGTCAGGCCCGGAAGTTCGTTGGATCGTTTCTCATTGATCCAGTTTTCACCATCCAGACTAATGGTTCCGGTGAAGCTATTGCCATGCCGGACTAGTTTCAACCAGATGGGGAATTTAGTCTCTTCCGGGAGGTTCTGACTGTTGGCTTTGTGCATACAACCATTTCCGAATTCGTCGTACTCGATTCCGGCCCGGCCCGGTGTGCCAAACAGAAGCATGGATCCCTTACTGCCCGGTTGGGTATCGAAACTTTCAGTCATCTCATTGCGCACAAAGATTCCGGCACGAAACCATTCATGGGTACGATCTCCAAATTCATTGATCTTCACAGTGACCACAAAATCCCCCTGGATCTTCTTCATAAAAATGGTTGCATAGGAATCCTCTGCGTGAAAAAAGTCGGAACCACCCGCGGTTATTTTATAGGTGTCATTTTCCGGATCTGACTCGATCTTATACGGTTTTGCTTTTGCTGAACAGTAGGTAAGCAACTCTTCCTGATCCGGCTCAACCATTACCCAATCGGAGACAGTTAGTTTTATCTCATTGCTGTTTACGATTCGGACAGTGTATTGGCCGGGCCCCGGACTTATCTCAAAGCCAACCTCTTTGGTCTCATCTCCCTCAAGGGTAACAGATTGCGAACTAAATTCTACATTGTTCAGATAGAGCTGCACCTTTTCATTGCTGGGGTGGGGGAGCAGGTTCTTTGCAAGGACGGTTATGTTTGTGGTCTCTCCTGAAAGCATGGAGGTGTCGGAAAGCAGCATATCCTCAAAAACAACTGCAGGTTTTTCTCCTTCGATAGAAATAGCTTTGTAAGCAGTATTACCAATGGCAATTGTATGGGACCCTGCATCATAAATTCGCAGCTCAAAAGATACCCTGCGGGAGTTATTGCTGATCACCGGGAAGAATTTTTTATCTGTAATCTTTCCGTCAAGATATAACTCAACAGGGTTGATCCCGGTTAATCCATCGTTAAATACAATGGCACTAACAGAAATGACAGTGCCGGCTGTGGCGGTACTGGGGTCTGTTTCTCCCAAGGCAGAGATTTTCAGATCACTGTATTGAAAAATGGGATCACCACTGATAATCTGTTCCGGTTCATTTACCGGCGCCTCGATGACATAATTATTCCTGTAGATATTGTCAACCAAATTTGCTGCGCAGAGTTTCATTTCACCCTGCTCCAGGTTATAAAAGATATTATCTTCTGTGAGCCATGCCAGTGACATATTATCAAACCAGAAACCCACGTTATCATTGAAATAGCCTGCCCTGACATCATGTACCAGGTTCTTTCTAACAACCGAATTAAATGTCATCCCCGCAGTTTTTATGGCACCCGAATCATCGGCATCTTTCTGCACATCATCCAGGTGATTGTACTCCACCAGGTAGCCACCGTCAATGGCTTCTTCCAGATTGCTCCAGCCTCCCACCGAAATGGCATACCGTCCCCTGGTTCTTGTTATATAGTTGTGGGAAATTGTGGTGAAGAGGGAATAGGAGGCATCAATGTTATTCCCTCCGCACTCCATAAATTTGTTATATGAAACGGTGGTTTCACGCAGGATATCTTTTCCGTCGGCGGGTTCCTCCGGGCCATGAATCCTTATTGCCATATTGTCAATGCCCTTGAATGTATTATCCAGTATACGGCTCTGGAAACACCCTTTTCTCACCGACACTCCCGTTCCCCCACATGATCTTAGCGTGGAACCAACCAGTTCACATCCATGTGCATATTCATAAATTAATGCACTGCTTCCTGGTAAGACGGCTTCAAAACTCAGACCGTACAACCGAAGATTCCTGACCGGATGGCCGGGTTGGCCCCTCACCACCAGTAACTCATTGATCTGAGGGGCAGATGCCGTGGTCTTATTTAGATCAACCTGACCGCCAAGAGGGAGGTAACTTAACTCTTTCTGTTTTTGATCATAAAACCATTCACCCGGGGCATCCATCAGTGATTTAACATTTTCAATATAATACCGGGGGGGTACGATCACAACACCCGCTTCCGGTTTGCTCAACCAGGCTGTCCCGGATCTTTCATCCACCCTGGAGATGGAATTATTTCCATGATGCCATCTCAGTAACATAAACAGACGGTTGCCTTCCATCTCTTTCCATTGCCTGATATCACCTTTATTAAAGTAAAGCTTGTCAGCTGTTTCTGAAAGCGTTGGAGGAACAAAATACCCGGTATCAGGTGTTCTGGCCAGTGTCTGTTTTTTGCCATCTACCACCAGCATCTCTACAGGAACATTCAGGTTCCTGATCTTCCAGGCCCCTCTCTCTTTTTTCCATGCATGTAACAGCATACCACCTGATATCACTGGTTTTTCACCGGGATACGCAGCGTAGGTGACGTAATGATCTTTCAGTTTATGATATTCAAAAGCGCCTGAAGGAAGGTTTGTCTCAATCCGATCTCCCCCGTCCTCCGGGTTAAAAACAAGTAGTTCTTCAAGGCTATAGTACCCTTCCCTGATATAAACCAGAATATCCTTCCCCTTACCGAAAGGGTGAGGTGAACCAATCCACCTGGTTTCAACAGGGTCGCTTTTGGACAGATAGACTTTCGTTTTCAATGAACGTACCGCTGTCTGTGCTCTTTTGATGGTTGCAAACGGCCCGTCGGTTTTAGCTGCATTGGCCTCTGCCAGGGTGCCTGACCAGTGGTCGTTTCCACCGGGAGCCACATAAAAGTCGGCGGTTTTTTCCGCAGCTGAAAATCTTTCCCATTTTTCACCACGCAGCAGCTTTCCCTGGCCCGAGACCTGATGGCTGGACAAAAGCAGAACAATCAGAAACGTGTAATAGCCGATATTGATTTTCATGATCAGACTCTTAAGAAAATTTTATTCCTATAGAGATAGTACAGGAAAAGCCATTCGGCGATGATCGCTCCTGTAATTATAATGACAGGACCAAAACCGGCTGCCGGTTTGGAGAGCCAGCCCAGCAGGAACTCTGAGGTGTGATAAAAATTGATAATCCTGACACCCAGATAGATGGTAATTGAATTCAGTCCGATAACCCGGAAAAAGAGTGTGCCTTTCTGCCACCCTTTTACATCAATGATGAAATAGAAAAGGGCCAGAAGTAAAAAGCTTATTCCTGCCGTAAGCAAATTAAAAGGTACAGTCCATATCTTCTTGATGATCGGATATACGGGGGATAGTGCCACAGCCACAATGACCAGGCTTAATCCTGAGATTAACAGTATCAGAGCCTTTTTATCAGGAGAGAACCCTTTTCTGCGAAGTATGTTCCCTGCAAATGATCCCATTAAAGTCACCGAAGTTGCAGAGATAATGCATAAAACGCCTTCGGGATCGTATGTTCCGTAAATCAATCTTCCAGGAAGAAAATGCTGGTCAATCCAAGCATTAATGCTCCCTTCGGGGGTAATCACCCCGGCACCGAAACCAGGTACAGGCACAACAAGCTGGAGCATGGCGATTCCAGCCAGGATTCCAGCCAGCCAGTAGAATCTGGGAGTGATCGAATCCGTGTAAATGACAATCAGGGAGGCGAAGAAGTATGAGATCCCGATCTGGGCCAGCACACCTGCCACACGCATTTCGGTGAATCCATTCTTCAGCACACCGTTATACACCAGTCCGAAAACCACCAGCAGGATCATACGCCGGGTAACTTTCCTGACCAGGTTGGATTTTGGTACCCCCTTATCACGTTTCGAAGTTATGGCATAAGGAATGGCAACTCCTGAAATAAACATGAACAGTGGGAATATGAGGTCAAAAAAACGAAATCCATTCCAATCCACATGGTGCATTTGTTGAGCCAGGGCTTGCACCCATACCCAGTCAGTGGTCTTTGCTAATGCCCCGATAAGTGCCCCTCCGCCAATGATCCAGAACATATCAAAGCCGCGCAGAACATCCAGAGATTGAAGCCTCTCCTTGGATTCTTTATTCGTTGAATTGGTTGTCATCTGTGAAGTTATAAGAGTGTCTACAATATAACAATTAAGTTCTGCAATTGCCAGCATTTCTGATACATGACTATGCAGTATTATTTCAATATTTATATTGCTAAATAGCCATATTATTCTTAGATTTGATTTGTGTTAGAACAAATGCACTTTGAGTGGGACGAAAGAAAGAACTTGGCAAATATTAATAAACATGGAGTTTCGTTTTATGTGGCTCAATATGCATTTGCTGATTCAGATAGGGTCATACTAGCTGATCTTAAACATAGCCGATTAGAAGAACGTTTCTATTGTCTGGGAAAGGTGGGTGGTGGAATAATGACGGTCTGGTTCACCTATCGTAAAAATCGAATTCGAATAATTGGAGCCGGGTATTGGCGAAAAGGTAAAAAAGTCTATGAAGAAAATAATAAAATATAGTGATGAACCTCTGGATGATGTCAGGATTGTTGAGGACTTTCTTGCATCTCCGGAAAATCTTGTTTTCAGGGACGAGACTGTAAAGATCACAATTTCATTAAGTCGTCAAAGTGTTGACTTCTTTAAGCAAATTGCGAAAAAACATCACACTCAATATCAGAAGCTGATCCGTCGTCTGTTAGATGAGTATGCTGTCAGGCATAAAAATGCCACCTAATGTTTCAGTATCATAAAGCCTGCAATCGGTTAATTTATTCCTTGATATAATTATTGAATGCTTCGTTAATTGCAGAAGGATCGATCGCTCCCGTTAGAATGAGAATTCGATATTTGAATGTTACTGATTCACCGGGGTTCAGAGTGAGATTCAAGCTCTCTTCTCCTTCGCTAAAAGTCTCCTGGCCAAGAGGATTAGCTGCAAAAAGTCCATAACCACGGGCATGCCAGTAAGTGGGATGACCCACATTTTCAGGATGGTCAAGAATAATGACAGATACTTTTTCATCGGCTATCATGCCTGATAGTTCCACCCATTTTGCCCGTTTTCCCCATACATCCAATCCTTCTATGGCTTCACTGTTCAAATAGTGTCCGGATACCCCGCTATTGTCAAGTTTTGCCACTTCTGTAAGGTTGCCATATTCATCACTTAATACCACAGGTTGATCACTTGGATGCTCAAGCGCACGATGGAGACGAATGGCCATCATCCCCTCCTTGGTGTCATTGAAAATCATCTTTTGATCCACCGCAGTAAGTGTGGTGATGCGATCGATCCGGCGCGACTCTTCCCCTCCTGAGAATACAAAACGTGTCTCCTCTTTCAACATAGTCTGGTTTTGAGAATTTAACCAGTCCATGGTTACTTCCAGTGAACCACTACCTGCCCCACTTTTCACCTCCTTGATTTGCTGATGACGAATGGTCCCCATTCGATGGGATTGTTCCGCTGGAGTTGCATTAGAATGACCCCAGAAGTCTATTCCATTCACATCACCATAATTGAGCCATAAACCTATGTGATGAGGATGGTCGGTGCGTTCGCCCGGACGTGTATCAAGAGGAAAGCCACGGGTAATCAGGGTTCCCTTTGCAGAGTATATTGGGAAAAGGACTGTTTTTTTCAGATCGGGAATCGTATCTGTATAGAGATAGGATGTAAATGGTTGATCACCGATTAGGATATCAACACGTTGATCTTCCTGGTGATGAGTTACCTTCACAAATGATTCCCCGTTTTCTTCTTTTTTATTGCTGGAACAGCTGATCCAGATAGCGCTAAATAAAACTACGATTAACACATTTTTTGAAACTTTCATGGTTGTCTTATTTTTTTTAAATCTTATTAGTTCAGTGATTTATACAACATATCAGGTGGAATGCTTACCTTCTCTATACCGGGTCCGGAAACAGATGCTTTAAGGTGAAATCCGCCTCCTGCCTGAAAGTAGGTGATTCGCAACGTGTGCACTCCTTCAGAGAGTTTGATCTCACCCTCTTTTTCCAGGGCTCCGTGCAAACCGTCGTTGTTAATGACGATCTCCCCATCTATATATAAAATACTGCCATCATTAGAATTCACATAAAAAGTGTAAAGTGCTGCAGCCGGAATTTCAATGCTCCCCTCAAGGATCAGTCCGAATTTATCCTGCTTAAACGGAATTTGATCCAGTCCTATCTCAAATAATGTCCCTGTGCGCACGGGTTTGAGAGAGGTGAAATCCGGAATTCTTTCCCAATCACCTTCATAATACCGGTACGTTAGTCCGTTCACCTCCGGATTCACGAAAGTCAGTCTGCTTGTTCCATAGGAACCTGGTGTAAATCCTGTTCTGAATAGTTTCGCTTTAATGATGGTTTGGGTGCTGATTTGAAAGGGTTCGCTATAGACAGGGGAGTTTTCATCCGGTTCATTCCCGTTAAGGGTGTATCTGATCGCTGCATTTTTGTCTTCGGAATGGATTGTTACCACGGCCGTATCAGGAAGGAATAAAATGGAATCTGCGGGCATAATTGTGGGTACCGAAAGTATGGATATCTGAGTCAGACTTCTAACATCTTCTATGACAAATTCATAATGCCCCGATTCCACCTGGTAAGTGACCAGAGAATCTTTGAAGTCAAGGAAAGAGACATCTTTGCAATTTTTTGCCTTCCCGTTATTGATGGTTACATCATCCGGATCTGCTGCAGGAACAATAACCGTGGCAGTACTGTTCACAGGAATGGTAAGTGAAACTGCAAGATTGTTCCCTTCCCATTTCCAGGCCGATTCAATATTACCATATATGGATCTGTAGGTGGCACTGACATGATTTAGATTCCCCAATGGTCTTGGCCTGATGATGGTGTTCCTGAAACCGGGATGTTCCGGATCGGGATTGATACCAGCAAGGGCCTGGTAGAACCACTGACAGACGCTGCCAAACATGGGGTGACTGTGAGAAGCATCTCCCAGCCACGTCTCCCAGAGTGTGGTTGCCCCCTGGTCAATGGCATCACCAAAGCTTGGGTAATCGTGCTGGTTCATGAGGGAGTAAGCCAGGTCTACCCGGCCATATTGGGTTAAAACGTTTAGCAAAAGCGGTGTTCCCATCATACCGGTATCAACATGCTCATCGGTATTGGATTCTATATGGCGGACGAGCGATTTAAACACCTCCCTGATCCTGTTCTCTGGTACCAGTCCGAATCCCAGTGCAAATACATTGGCACCCTGGCGGCCGATGTCATAAGACTTTGTACTCTCCCGGTAATATTCCCTGTTAAAGGCTTCTTTAATCTGAGCAGCAAGATCATCAAAATAGCCCGAGTCTTCGGTTTGCTTTAAAACAGATGCAATTTCTGACAGAAGCTTTAAATCGTAATAATAGTAAGCCGTACTGACCAGGGAAGGGGGTATTTCTGTGGCATCAGGTGGTACCCACTCTCCCAGCTTCTCCTCTTTAAGAATCCCTGAGTGGTCCGTAAGACTTTTCAGGTATTCGATCCATTTTTTCATTCCGGAATAGTGCTGCATCAGTATCTCTTCATCGCCATAATAGAGATACATCTGCCAGGGAATGATGATATAAGCTGAACCCCAGGCAGTTCCGCCACCCCCACTTTGAAAAGGCACCGTATTGGGAACATAACCGGTTTCAGGATTCTGGGCATCCTTCAGGTCATTCATCCATTTTGTATAAAAGGAAGCCATATCAAAATTGAAGATGGCGGCCTCTGCAGCAATCTGACCATCTCCTGTATAGCCCCGCCTCTCCCTGTGGGGACAATCACTGGGAATACCACCATGCATATTCCCCAGTTGGGTCCTTTGGAAATTGTCCAGAATTGTGTTGAAAAGTTCATTGGAACTGTGAAAAGTACCAGCTGACTTCACATCGGTATTCACCACTACTCCGGTAATGTTATCCAGGGTGAGCGGAATGGGGGAGGATACCTCCACATGCCGAAAGGCGTGCCAAGTAAACCGCGGCTCCCATACTTCACTCCCTTCTCCTTTCAGAATATAGGTGTCTGTTTGTCCATAGGCAGGACCCGCCTCTTCAATAAATTTCATAGTAATGGTTGTGCCACGGGGACCACTAACCTTTAATCTTACCCATCCTGAGATCATCTCTCCCAGGTCGTAGCGGTAAACTCCCTCAACAGGTGTGGTCATTCGAATCGGATTGATCGTTCTGGTTACCCTGTCAGGCGGAGAGATCTGTGCTCTTAATCTACCTGTAGGCGAACGTACGGCTTCTGCCTTTAACCGTTGCTCTTTTGCAAAGCTGGAATCGTTCCACATCCCCTCTTCCAGGCGGGCATCATAGATTTCGCCACTGTAGACTCCATTGTGTAGAATCGGACCAAAGGAGGCCTTCCAGGAACCGTCACTAATGATCTTTTCCCTGGAACCATCTTCATACTCCAGCTCAAATTGTGCAATAAACCGGGGTGTGTCGTATGAATAGGGCAGGTCCTCTGCTCTATCATTCTGAAAATACCATCCGTTGCCCAGCCACACTTCAAAGCTGTTTTTACCCTGTTTAAGATAGGAGGTGATATCCCAGGTCTCATACGAAACCCGGGTGGACATGTTTCTGACCCCCTGTTCATCAAAACCTGCCGGGGATTGACGGCGGTCATAATTGGTATGGTTGGGTGACAACAGGTGATCCCCCACTTTTTCACCGTTGATGTACAATTCGTAATATCCGAGTCCGCTGATATAAGCACGGGCCTTTTTGATCTGGCGGGGAAATTCAGTGCTCTTCCGGAAATAGATGGCAGGATCCTTTCCTTCGGGTTTTATTTTTTTATACTGTTTCAATCCTATCCATTCTGCTTGCCAGTCAGTCGGATCCAGTCCCATCTCCCAACTGCCGGTTTTGCTCCAGGGTGAAGGATCTCCGTTTTGGTCCCATATACGGACCTTCCAGAACACCTTATCCCGTGGTTCCAGCTCCTCTCCCTGGTAAACCATATGAACCGACCGTTCTGATTCTATTTTCCCTGTATTCCAGAGGTCTCCTCTGTTTTCTGAAAGCAATTTTTCACTGCTTGCCACCAGAACGTGACAGGCAGTTTGTTTCTGCCCATTCTCACTTGACAAGATTTTCCAACTTAAACGTGGATTTTGAATGTCAATCCCGCATGGATCTTCCATGAATTCACATGTCAATTCGCTGACAGCAGACTGATCTGTTGTGCTGCTTGCCCTCTGACATGAAATACCAGCTAAAACTATGGAGAGTATCAGCAGGGTTGAGTGTATCTTATTTTTCAACATCATCATATGACTCTCTTGGCAGGTAATAAAAAAATCCATCTTCCGCCCCGATCAAAAGATCGCGTACTCCGTCACCATTCCAGTCAACCGTAGTGGGTGAGGTACTGTGTCCGCCCAGTATCACTGATGAGATGTCTCCGGTATTCTGAAACAGAAATTCTCCGTTGCTTCCAATATTCCTGTAAAGGGCTGTATTGACACTGTTTATCAGCAGGTCCAGGTCACCATCATGATCCCAGTCCACCAGATCAATCTTCCTGCGGCCGCTGCCGCCCGCTTTTTTTGAATTGAGCCGTAGTAACTTGCCTTTATCATCATAGAATATCCGTTTCCCGGGCATAAGAATCAGCCTGTCATCACCCATTTTCCGTTGAAAAAAGCTGAGGTATCCTTCGTGGTCAATGACCACCAGATCATTGAGACCATCTTTATTTAAATCGATCACAATCGGCCTTGTACGCCACTGTACCACAAGATCTTCAGGTTCGGGATTCCACCAGTTCCATTTGGGTTTGGGTGGGGTTCCTTCCCAATCAACCTTTACCGGTTGAGAATCTGCCAGGATAGGTTGGGTAAGTGTACCACTATTTTGCAGCCAGATAATTTTCCCAACAATGCTGTTCATAAGGATATCCGGCAGACCATCCATGTTCCAGTCAGCCACAAAGGGTACAGTATATCCCCACTTTGCCTCTGCCGGTCCCTGGATGGAGAGGTTCTCACCGGCCATGATCCTGAAGGTTTTACCATTTGTTTTCACTCTTTCAGGTGCGGACCATTTTGGCGGGTCCTGACCGTCCAGGTTTTCAATCCATTCAATATAACCAGCGGTGTTACCGGCGATAATATCTTCGTCCCCATCTCCATCCCAGTCATAGGGGCATGGTGTGGAGAGCGCGCCGCATTTAACAAAATCTGCCTGCTGTTTGAAATAGACGGGTTGTGCAAGGATGGGCAGGCCCTGTTGATCCATTCCCGTGTTTTCTATGAGAACCACACGGCCATCCTCCTTTCCGACAATGATGTCGGGATCCTGATCGTTGTCCCAGTCATACACTACAACTTCAGGCATTTCAAGCTCCAGGTGTAGTATATTACCTCCTATCTTCAGGAATTCACCTTCTTTATACAGAGGTTCAGTTCGGGTCCCCCTGTTTTCGAAAAAGGTGATCCTGTCAAGGAATTCTCCACAAATAAGATCCAGGTCTCCATCCTGATCCCAGTCCACAAGGTTCGGGGAGGGTTTACCATACAGATCAATTGGCTGACCATCAGCCAGAATTTTCCTGGCTTTCCCATAATCAGGATTTTCATTGGTGCCATTGTTTATGACATGGTAGACGTAACCGTGCAGGGGACCATTGGTCCATATTCCCTCCGGGTTGAATGCATCATCCCAGCCATATTCACGCCAGTCACTCACCCCTATGATCAGGTCAAAGATGCCGTCACCGTTGTAGTCGGCATATTTCCACTGGTTGGCCCGTCCACTGTGGAATTTTTGGTTGAATTCGACATTGACAGCTTCGTTGTAGCGCTGTTTTCTGAAATTCTGATAGACGGTACCGGGGGTACAAACGACCATTTTACCACCGGGCCACGATACAGTCATTCGTCTTTTACCCTCGGCTATCCGCTTGCCGGGACTGAAAACATTGTTCCCGTTGTTCTCGAAAAGATAGAGACCGTTTGAAGGTTTGTCGCTGGTGGAGACCAGCAGGTCGGTATCACCGTCCCGGTCCCAGTCAACCGGAATGGGATTGGCCCAGAGACCTACACCCAGATCAACGATCAGGTCGGGATTGTTATATTTCAGACGTACTGAATCCGGACTGTCAATATCTTCAAACCTACTGGTAGAGGTACTGGATAAAAAAGGTGTATCAGGAGGTCTGTCTTCCGGAGTAAAAACAGTGGAGATTTCCTGTAAAAAATGGTCATTGTCGCTTACGTGTGCAAAGTCATTGTCGCTTACGTGTGCAAATAAGAGAGACAATGGCAATAGAAGAGTAACAGATCTGAGTCTCACATGAACCTCCTTTTAATTTTAAATAGTAATTGAATGATATCCGGTATTACCAGGATCGTCCCCTAATTCTGTTTGGATAGTTGATATTTCGTGTTTCAGTATTTTTCTGAACAGTGAAATATCAGAGCTGTGTGAAATTATATTCACTCCTTTCCTGGCCCATTTAACCTGTTGTTCCGGCTCTCCGGACAGGTGAATGCCAATCCCGAGATTTCTTTGTTTGCACTCATTGATGATCCCGCTTACCATCTCTTCAAAGAGCGGGTTGGTATATTCTTCCGGCAGTCCCATGCTGCAGGAGAGGTCGTGCGGACCTATGATCACTCCATCCAGTCCCGGAACAGACAATAATTCCGAAAGATTATCAACGGCGGGCATGCTTTCGATGTTTATGAACAAGAGATTTTCCCTGCACCTTTCATCTATGTAGTTTTTTAACTTCTCATCCATTGTCTCATTTCCATCCAGGATTTGTTGAAGTTTTTCCCCTTTTAGCGGACGATATTTTACAGCTCCGACCAGCTCCTTAACCTGTTCTGCAGTTTCTATGTAGGGTGCAAGGATAACTGATGCTCCTCCATCAAGTGCAGTGCAGGCAATATAGGGATCGGGAGAGGGTATACGGACCATTGGTGAGATTCCCATAGCCGAGTATAAGGCACACATATTTGCAACAGTCTCTCTTCCCAAAGGCATATGCTCTGTATCTATGAATACAAAATCAAGATTTGCCTGTCCGACAGCTTCCGCCCACACGGATGATGATGAGACAATTACGGTTCCGTAGATCCTTTTGCCGGCATCAAGCTTTTTCTTTAAACTCATACTTAAAGTTATTATGCATTGGTTCAATTAAACCTCAGGCTATAGAGGTCGGCATCTTTCATTACGAAACGGAGCCTTACCGGCTGATTCGCAAATTGCGACAGATCCGGATTTCCCTGCCACATCACAGCCTTCTCAATCTCATTCCCAATAAGCTCTTTGGAATTTTCAAGTTCATAACCTT
>JAUVKN010000241.1 GCA_030596245.1 Bacteroidia bacterium
TATATGTTCTTAAGAAAGAGGAAGGTGGACGCCATACTCCCTTCCACAACAACTATCGTCCCCAGTTCTACCTGAGGACCCTGGACGTAACCGGTGAGATCATGCTTCCTGAAGGAACTGAGATGGTTATGCCTGGTGATGACGTGGAAATCAAGGTAAATCTTATCTATCCCGTGGCTATCAACGTAGGTCTGCGTTTCGCTATCCGTGAGGGTGGACGGACCGTAGGTGCCGGTCAGGTGATTAGCATTGAGGAATAGTATTACCTTACTACTGAATAGGGAACTCGGGTCGTCATACATGAACCCGACTTCTCTATTTAGATGCGTTAAGCACACGGGTGTAGCTCAGTTGGTAGAGCACTGGTCTCCAAAACCAGGTGTCGGGCGTTCGAGTCGCTCCTCCCGTGCAAATTTTAATTGAGATGAAGAGAATAGTTAACTATCTGAAGGAATCTTATAATGAACTGGTTCACAAAGTGACCTGGCCAACGTGGAAAGATCTTCAAAGCAGTGCACTGGTTGTCATGGTTGCATCTCTGATTTTTTCCCTGATTGTCTTCGCAATGGATTTTACATTTCAGAAGATCCTTGAAGGCATCTATAAATTTGTGTAATCCATGAGCAATCTGGAAAAAAAGTGGTACGTCCTCAGAGCCATTGGTGGCAAAGAGAAGAAGGCCAAAGAGTATCTTGAAAGTGAAATAAGCAGGTTAAACCTGCAGGACTATATTGAACAGGTGCTGATACCCACGGAGAAGGTATACCAAATCCGGAACGGAAAAAAGATCAGCAAGGAGCGTAACTATTTTCCCGGGTATGTGCTGATTGAGGCTGCCCTGACGGGAGAGATACCTCATATCCTAAGAAATATTCCTAATATCATCGGATTTCTGGGCACCGAAGGAGACAAGGCGCCTACACCTTTGAGACCTGCGGAAGTGAACAGGATCCTTGGTAAGGTGGATGAACTCTCAGCCAGTGATGAGGAGATCACAGTACCATTCTTCGTGGGTGAATCCGTGAAGGTGATCGATGGTCCGTTTAACAGTTTCACTGGCATTATAGAAGAAGTTAATGATGAGAAGAAAAAGCTCAAAGTGATGGTTAAGATCTTTGGTCGTAAAACACCACTGGAACTGAGCTTTATGCAGGTTGAAAAAGATGGTTAATAATTAAAAAATTACAATCTCCAGACAATGATATATCCATGAATGCTTCCTGTATGGTTGTCAATGAGTTGTAAGCGGTAAGTATATAAACAGTTAAATAAAATGGCAAAAGAAGTAGAAGGCTTAATCAAGTTGCAAATCAGGGGTGGCGCTGCTAATCCATCCCCTCCCGTGGGACCCGCACTGGGTGCCAAGGGTGTTAATATCATGGAGTTCTGCAAGCAGTTTAATGGCAGAACCCAGGAACAGGCCGGGAAACTCTTGCCAGTAATCATTACCGTTTATTCCGATAAGTCCTTTGATTTTATCGTGAAAACACTCCCGGTGGCTGTTCAGTTGCTGGAAAAGGCAAAGATCAAAAGTGGATCTGCTGAATCCAACCGGGAGAAGGTAGCAAGCGTATCCTGGGAACAGGTTCGCCAGATTGCTGAAGCAAAGATGCCCGACTTGAACGCGTTTACCGTCGAGTCTGCTATGAAAATGGTTGCCGGTACCGCAAGGAGTATGGGAATCACCATTGATGGTGAATTTCCGTCTAACAATTAATTCGTTTTAAAGATGAGTAAACTTACTAAAAACAGGAAGTTAGCTTTAGAGAAGTTAGACAAGGACCAACAATATGCTATTGGTGATGCTGCAGGACTTGTGAAAGAGATGACATCTACCAAATTCGATGCTTCGATTGATATCGATGTTCGATTGGGGGTGGATCCCAGGAAAGCAAACCAAATGGTACGTGGCGTTGTTACCCTTCCGCATGGAACAGGTAAAGATGTCAAGGTGCTGGTCATGTGTACTCCCGAAAAGGAAGATGAGGCTAAAGAGGCTGGAGCCGATTATGTGGGGCTCGATGACTATATTGAGAAGATCGAAAAGGGTTGGACCGATATGGATGTGATCATCACCATGCCCCCCGTAATGGCAAAAATTGGTAAACTCGGCCGTGTGCTGGGTCCCAGGGGCCTGATGCCTAATCCCAAGAGTGGTACAGTAACTATGGAAATCGGTAAAGCTGTAAAGGATGTGAAGATGGGTAAAATCGATTTCAAAGTAGACAAATACGGTATCGTCCATACCTCTATTGGTAAGGTCTCCTTTACTGCAGAGAAAATAGCTGAAAATGCTCGTGAGTTTATACAAACGATCATCAAGCTGAAACCGTCTGCGGCAAAGGGAACATATATCAAGAGTATCTATCTGTCCAGTACAATGAGTCCTGGTATAAAGTTAGATCCTAAAGCTATCGAAGAATAATAATCGCTAAAGTGTCTCAATACAATGAGAAGAGAAGAAAAGGATGTAATTATTGAAAATCTTGCAGGGCGACTGAATGATACCAGACATTTTTATCTCACCGATATTTCCTCACTGAATGCTGAGGAAACATCGAATTTGAGAAGGAAGTGTTTTGAGAAAGAAGTCAACCTGTTGGTTGTCAAGAATACATTACTCCGTAAAGCAATGGAGAAATCCGACGGCGATTTTAACGATCTCTACGATGTATTGAAAGATTCAACCTCAATCATGTTCTGTGAGACAGGAAATATTCCTGCCAAACTGATCAAGGAGTTCAGGAAAACAATGGATAGACCAATCCTGAAGGCCGCATTTGTGGAAGAATCAATCTATGTCGGAGACGACCAGTTGGATGTACTCTCCAATATTAAATCTAAAGATGAGTTGCTTGGCGATCTACTTGCCTTGTTGCAGTCACCAGCCAAAAACCTGGTATCTGCACTTGCATCAAGTGGGTCTAATATGGCCGGCGCTCTCAAAACTTTATCAGAAAAAGAAAATTAACAACATTAAAAATCAATAAAAATGGCTGACGTTAAAAAAATTGCTGATCAGTTGGTCGAACTGACCGTTAAAGAAGTAAATGAATTGCTTGGTGTTCTGAAGGAAGAGCACGGTATTGAACCTGCAGCTGCTGCTGTTGCAGTTGCTGGTCCTGTTGCAGGCGGTGAAGGCGGCGGAGCTGAAGAGAAAACTGAATTTGATGTGATCCTTAAAGCTCCTGGCGGAGCCAAGCTGCAGATTGTTAAGCTTGTGAAAGAACTGACCGGACTTGGACTTAAAGAAGCGAAAGCTGTTGTTGATTCCGCACCTGCTCCTGTTAGAGAAGGAGTAAGCAAGGATGAAGCAGAGTCTCTCAAATCCCAATTAGAAGAAGCTGGAGCAGAAGTTGAGCTTACATAATAGGGCAATCGCATTTTCCACTTACAGGTTTAGATTCTTGCTGCGCAAGGGTCTAAGCCTTTTTGCAATTTAATGTTCAAAACTTAATCCCAGGGTTAAAACGCATTGTCAATGCCAAATAAAAATCAAGACCGAATTAGTTTTGCTTCCATTAAAAATCAACTGGAATATCCTGATTTTCTGGAAGTACAACTGAAATCTTTTCAAGATTTCTTTCAAATGGAGACCACACCTGAGAACAGAAAAATCGAAGGATTGTACCAGGTGTTCGAGGATAATTTTCCAATTACCGATACAAGAAACAATTTTGTACTGGAGTTTATCGACTATACCGTCGATCCTCCAAGGTATTCGATTGATGAGTGTGTCGAACGGGGACTTACTTTTAGTGTTCCCCTGAAAGCCAAATTGAAACTCTATTGTACAGATCCTGAACATGAGGATTTTGATACTGTTATCCAGGATGTATATCTGGGTGCGGTACCTTACATGACTGACAGGGGTGTATTCATCATTAATGGAGCTGAAAGGGTTGTGGTATCCCAGCTGCACCGCTCACCTGGTGTATTCTTTGGACAGAGTGTCCATGCCAACGGAACCAAACTCTACTCAGCCAGGATCATTCCCTTCAAAGGATCATGGATCGAATTTGCTACCGACATTAACAATGTGATGTATGCATACATCGATCGCAAGAAAAAATTACCAGTAACCACATTACTCCGTGCCATTGGCTATGAGAGTGACAAGGATGTCCTTGAGATCTTCGGTCTGGCCGACGAGGTAAAAGTCTCCAAGACCGGTTTAAAAAAACTGGTGGGCCGCAAGTTGGCAGCCCGTGTGCTGAAGAGCTGGATTGAAGACTTTGTGGATGAAGATACCGGAGAGGTAGTATCTATTGAGCGAAACGAAGTGATCATTGACAGGGAGATTGTCCTTGAAAATGAGCACATTGAGGAGATCATTGATTCGGGTGCCAAGACCATTTTGCTGCATAAGGATGTACCTAATATTAATGATTTTGCCATTATATATAATACCCTTCAGAAGGATCCCTGTAATTCGGAGAAGGAAGCGGTTATGCATATCTACAGGCAACTGCGGAATGCCGAACCACCGGATGAGGCCACTGCAAGGGATGTGATTGATAAACTGTTTTTCTCTGACAAGAGGTATGACCTGGGTGAAGTGGGCCGTTACAGGCTCAACAAGAAGTTGGGACTTGACACTGATGTGGAGCACAGGGTGTTAACCCGTGAAGATATTATTCAGATCATCAAGTACCTTATTGAGCTGATTAACTCCAAGACAGATGTGGATGATATCGACCATCTGAGTAACAGGAGGGTACGTACTGTGGGTGAACAGTTGATGAACCAGTTCAGCGTTGGACTTGCCAGGATGGCACGGACCATTCGTGAAAGAATGAATGTTCGTGACAACGAGGTGTTCACACCAACCGATCTGATCAATTCGAAGACCCTCTCTTCTGTGATCAATTCATTCTTTGGAACCAACCAGTTGTCCCAATTCATGGACCAGACCAATCCATTGGCAGAGATGACCCATAAGCGCCGTATGTCGGCTCTGGGACCAGGTGGTCTTTCCAGGGAGAGGGCAGGTTTTGAGGTACGTGACGTACACTACACACACTATGGAAGGTTATGTCCCATTGAGACCCCGGAAGGTCCCAACATCGGACTGATCTCATCACTGTGTGTATTTGCACGGATCAGTGATCTTGGATTTATAGAGACACCCTATCGGAAAACAGAAGCCGGGAAGGTGGAACTTTCAAATAAAGGGGTGGTCTACCTGAGTGCAGAAGAGGAAGAAGGTCAGCTTATTGCTCAGGCCAATGCGCCGTTGAATGAGGATGGAACCTTTGTGAATCCAAAGGTGAAGGCTCGCTATGAGGCCGACTACCCGTTGGCTGAGAAGGATGATGTGGTATTGATGGACGTTGCTCCGAACCAGATCGCCTCCATCGCTGCTTCACTGATCCCGTTCCTGGAGCATGATGATGCCAACAGGGCGCTGATGGGATCGAACATGATGCGTCAGGCTGTACCATTGATCTATCCCGAAGCACCTATAGTGGGAACCGGGATCGAGCAAAATGTGGTGCGCGATTCCAGACTTCAGGTCAGGGCAGAAGAGAATGGTGTGGTTGAGTTTGTGGATGCCAACGAAATTGTGGTCAGGTATGAGCATAGCGAAGAGGAACGTTTTGTAAGGTTTGATGATGATATGAAGCGATACAAGCTTCCCAAATTCAGGAAGACCAACCAGAATACCTGTGTGAATCTTAATCCCATTGTTCGCAGAGGACAAAAACTTAAGAAGGGTGATATCCTCACCCAGGGATACGCCACCCAACAGGGTGAGCTGGCCCTTGGAAGGAACCTCATGGTGGCATTCATGCCATGGAAGGGGTATAACTTTGAGGATGCCATCGTGATCTCTGAAAGACTTGTGAGGGAAGATGTATTCACCTCCATTCACGTAGATGAATACGTGCTGGAAGTGAGGGATACCAAGCGGGGACTCGAGGAGCTTACTTCTGATATTCCCAATGTGAGTGAAGAGGCAACCAAGAACCTGGATGAGAACGGACTCATCAGAATTGGAGCCGAGGTAACTCCAGGTGATATCCTCATCGGTAAAATTACTCCAAAGGGTGAGTCAGATCCTTCTCCGGAGGAGAAACTACTGAGGGCCATCTTTGGAGACAAAGCAGGTGATGTGAAGGATGCTTCTTTAAAGGCCGGACCGTCGCTCTATGGGGTGGTCATCGATAAGAAGTTATTCTCCCGGACCATCAAGGAGCGGAAATCAAGGCCCGCTACCAAGCAGATCCTTGAGAAAATTGAAGAGGAATACAACAGAAACATTGTAGAACTGAGAAGTCAGCTCATTGAGAAGTTATTTGAGTTGGTGAACGGTAAGACTTCGCAGGGTGTGAAGGATTTCCTCAATATTGATGTGATTCCTAAAGGAACCAAGTTTACACAGAAGCAACTTCAGGAACTGAATTTTCCCAATGTGAATCCTTTGAAGTGGACCACTGATAAGCATAAGAATGACATGATCAGGGACCTGCTCCATAACTATATTATCAAGTTTAAGGAGACAGACAGTCTCTACAAGCGGAAGAAGCATAGCATTACCAGTGGGGATGAATTACCCACAGGTATAATCCAGCTTGCCAAAGTTTATGTAGCCAAGAAGCGTAAGATCACTGTGGGCGATAAGATGGCCGGACGCCACGGAAACAAAGGTATTGTTGCCAAGATTGTTCGTTCGGAAGATATGCCGTTCCTTGAGGACGGAACCCCTGTAGACATCGTACTGAACCCACTGGGTGTGCCTTCCAGGATGAACCTGGGGCAGATCTATGAAACTGTCCTTGGGTGGGCCGGTCTCAAACTTGACATAAAATTTGCCAC
>JAUVKN010000010.1 GCA_030596245.1 Bacteroidia bacterium
CTATGTGAATGCTTCCACCAGGTTTACTGATGGTTTTGAATTCGAGTATGGAGCTGAAATCGGAATCAGCACCCAGAAACTGCATGCCCGCGGGCCCATGGGATTGAAAGAACTGACCACAAATAAGTATGTGATTTACGGAAGCGGACAGATCAGATAACTATTTCAGCTTGTACATCAAGCCTGAATCCATTACTCTCTTTAAAGAATTTTTTAGATAGTTCGTTATCTATTGTTTTGAAATTTGGATGTTTTCGATTGCAAACGAAGGCCTTTTTATATCTTATTCCATGAAGAACAGGCCTTTGATGTTCATGTAGAAGATTAATGGTATTCTCCAGTTGACCTTTAGCTTCTGACAACCAGCCTCCTTTCCGTTGTTTTTTTAATTCTACAAGAAAAATATGGTCTTCAAAAGTCAGCATTCCGTCACAAGTACTCTCCATATCATTGGTTCCCTCTTTTAGCACGGTGATGCAATGATCAATTGCTATAAATGTGACTTTTACCTGATTCTTATTTTTAACCGTTGCAATCCATTTTTCTGCTTTACAAATATCTGTATAGGCTTTGTCTCCATCCTGGTCATCACATATGCCAAACAGTTCGCTCGTCTGAACAGGTTCTTTACAAGTCGCTGAAAAAAAATCCACACTCATAATTCCTGTTCAATTTCCAATAGCGAGTCAAATAGGTTATTTCCTTCTGCCAGCGATTTGTTAAGAAAGTTTTTATCTGATGGTATTCCATCATAACTATCCAATTTTGAAACAGTCCCTGTTCTTTCATCCATTTGATAAACAGACACATTGTTAGAATTTACGGTCGATTTGAGAGGTACAATGCCATTTAATTTCTTTGACAAGACCTCGTTATTCCCGATTATTTCCTTTAAGTATCCGGCCTGAATTGCAATACTTAAATAATTGATAATATATGGGCTGTGTGTAGTGATTATTAATTTGTTACCATCATTCAGATTATTGAACTCAAGTAAACTTTTTAGCAACTGCCACTGAGAGGCAGGAAATAAATTTTGTTCCGGCTCTTCAATAATATTAATAAATGAAGTTTTATTGAATTTTGAAGAGAGTGCAGAGATAGCTAACCTTTTTTGCTCATCAGTTAAACTGTCATTTGACCAAATTTCTGAGGCCCCTTTCTTAAAGCGATCCATCTCTTCTGCACTCATTGTTTCCTTATTTTCGCTTTGCTTTCTGACCGATTTAGATAAATAGTCTGAGACAAGGAATAGCGGCACCAGAGATTGGAATCCGCTTGATGCGTCGGTTAACCTGACTTTATAGTCTACTCCTTTAATATTCAGAATGTCATTCAATTTATCATATTCGATATTTACATTATTAATTGGCAGTTCAACAGATCCCTGCATGGCTCTTTTAGCATTATCAAATTCGGTCAGGAATTCTTTTAATGAATCAGATGAAAGTTTTAGTTCTTTAGGGCTTTTTACATAAGCAATAAAGTTCCTTTCTGCAGGGATATACATAATTTGAGGCAGTGGATAATTACCATTTGAAGCTTCATGAACAGATAGTGCTCCATTTTTGTAGGTAAAATGATACGCATCTCCAACATACTCAATCTCAGTTTGATCAATTGCATTGTCGGAATTACTGAAATAGTTTTCTAAACGGTGATAGTTTAAATACTGATTTTTTAGCCTGCTTTCCCGCTCAAACCATTTTTTGTCGTAATCTCCTCTAACAAGCGCCTTCTCTATCCAGGTAAAAGTAGAAATCAACTTAGCAATAGTACTCTTTCCACTCCCCTGGTTCCCTATAAAAATAGTTGTTTTGCTGATCTCAATCCAACCATTATCATCAAGATAACCTTCTTGAATCGGACCGAAATATCTAACCCTGATTTTACTCATTGCATCCCTTTTTAACCTGGTACAAAGGTACGCTATTATCTAATATCTTTTGAGGAGTATACTATTTGGCATAGCTTCACCCCTTCGGTTTAAACTGATACTGTACACTTATCCGTTTTGGTGAGTTTTAGGGTTAATATAATTTTCACATAATAAATTAAGCAGTTATAGAAAAGTGAAGTCTATCGCTACTTTTTTTGTACATATCATTTACATACAAACTTACAAGGTCTTAATTCTTATTAACCCTAAGGCTGCCGTTTTTACTGCTTTTTTGAGGTACATGAGCTGGGGATTTGCTTTTTCAAGATAATCCATCTTTTCAAATGAAACCTCGAACCATCAAATTATTATATGAGTAGTGAGAAACCGCCAATGATCGTTCGGGATTATTGTATAAAGGGCACTTCTAAAAACTGGTCTTGTAATAAGAACGAGCGAAAAAGGAAAAATCCTGCCCATATTTTGTGAACAGGGTCAGCTCTGTACTTTCAGCTTTGTACTCTTTTTGATGTTTTCAATAAAAACATCAAAGAGGTGAGCAGTGTCAGTTGGCCCACCGGATGCTTCAGGGTGAAATTGGGTGGAGAAAAAGGGTTTGGACATGTGCTTCATCCCTTCATTTGTGTTATCGTTGAGGTTGATAAACAGGGGTTTCCACTCTTTTGGAAGCGTTTCGTTGTCAATTGCAAAGCCGTGATTCTGGGAGGTGATGTAGGCCTTATCAGATCCTACTTCCAGCACCGGCTGGTTGTGGCTCCGGTGACCGTATTTCAGTTTGTAGGTATCAGCGCCTGCTGCCAGGGCCATCAGCTGGTTCCCAAGACAAATCCCGAATATGGGGATCTCTGATTTATAGGCCTTGGAAAGGCTTTGAATGGTAGTTTCGCACTGTTTGGGATCGCCCGGTCCGTTGGAGATAAACAGTCCGTCATAATCCTCCTTACTGATGTCATGGTCCCAGGGGACCCTGATGACTGTGGTATCTCTTTCAAGCAGGTAACGGATGATGTTGTATTTCACCCCACAATCGATCAGGAGTATCCTCTGTTTACCGTTGCCATATACCTTCTTTTCTCCTATACTGACCCGGGCCACCAGGTTCTCCTGGTTCGGATCATAGGTTACTGGCTCCTTTTCATCAAACACTACTTTCCCCAACATGGACCCTTTTTCTCTTAAAAGCTTGGTTATGCGACGAGTGTCAACATCAAAAATGCCCGGAATTTTGTTTTGCGTCAGCCAGTCTCCCAGGCTGCGTTCAGCATTCCAGTGAGAATACTCAGTGGAGTAATCAGATATAACCAGGGCTGAAATATGCAACTGATCCGATTCAAAAAATTTATAAAGGTCGTTTTCTGAATCCTCGTGGGGTACACCATAGTTTCCAACGAGGGGATAGGTGAGAACCAGGATTTGTCCTTTATAGGAGGGATCGGTAAGACTTTCAGGATATCCGGTCATGGCAGTATTAAATACAACTTCGCCAGCAATGCTCTCTTCATGACCAAACGATTTTCCGGTAAATGTGGAGCCGTCCTCCAGGATCAGTTTGATGGGATTGAAATCCATATGATTTATGAGATGTTTTTTGATTCGATTCTAATCAGGTTGTTAATAATGCTTTCTGCCTGCTCAGGTGTGATTCGTTTGGCTACAATTTTCTTCTCCTTGTCAAGGATAAACAACTGGGGGTAACTCTGCAGGTTATACAATTTCCGGAACTCATTGCTATAAGGGCTCCAGCAATTGATCCAATCGTACATCTGATGTTCATTGATAAAGTCAACCCACTTCTCTTTGCCCTCTATGGAATTGATCACATGGACACTGAGCACCTCCACCCCCTTGCCTTTCATTCGGGCATATGCCTGCTGGAGAGCTGGGGTGGTTGTTTTGCAGTGACCGCAATCGGTTTCCCAGAAATAGAGTATGGTGAACCTGGCTTCGATATCATTGATGAAGAAATCCTGACCAATATGAGGATCACGTCTGATGGCTGTATCCTGTGCGGCCATCTCAAAGTGTTCCGGTGGTATCTGCCGCATGATCAGGTTGGGTGCCTTCTGTCCGATTAGCGTTGGCTTGTTTTTCTCCAGGTTTTCTTTAAGCTTGCTGATGAAATCAGGACTACTCCAGGTGGCATCGGGGATGTAGTACTGTTCAGCGATGTGAAAATAGACCACATCCATACCCATAAATTTACTTTCAGCAAAATGGTTGAACAGGGTGATGAGCATATACCGGTAGAGCTCCTCCTGACCACGTGATTCGTTAAGTAAAAAATCCACAGCAACAATAAGAGAATCGGGATGCTGAGCCACAGCCCTGGTGAGGTAATTCTTAATTTTTCCTTCATAGAGAGGGGTGTGCAGCAAGCGTATATTGAAGGGATCAAAGTGATCAAAATAGTGCTCCCGGTAGTAAAAATACCTGATTGAATCATCGTGTCTTCTTTCACCGGTAAGGATCTCTTCCGGTGGAAAAGATTCCCTGGTGGCACCGATGAAATCACTCACAAACAGGGCTGCATGATCCGTGCCAATCTGGTCCATGGTCTCCTCCATCTCAAGGTTGATCTGTTTCAGTTTTTCGAGTATGGCGGTAGAATCTGAATTTGTGGCGGCAAGGGCAAGAAGGGATTGCTGTTTCACCAATTCTCCTCTTTTTTGCTGGAGGTGGTTCTTATAATCCTGGAAGATCCGGTTATCTTCACTCCCTTCGTACTCGATGCTACCGGCCAGATCGGATGTATCTGTCCTGACCTTGAGTACCTGGTCGTCACCCAACAACAGATCAAAATAGTAGTTGGGATTAAAGTAAATAAGGTATAGTCCACCTTCAAATACTTCAGACCCTATAAAAACTCCATGCCCTTGCTTATCAAGCACAAGGGTATCTTTTGGCACCATGCGGGAAGTGAAATACTCTCCGAGGATCAGGGTGTCGTTGGAGAGACCTGTCATGGTGACTTCAATATGGTAACCCTGACCTGAAAGAGTGGAGGGAGATATGAGTAGTAGTGCGGTTAATACGAAAATAAATCCTCTTAAAACGATCATTAAATGCATCTTTTTTGAATCGGTCAAAGTTAATGATTCTATTTTAAAACATATTGTTCAATCACCATGCCATTCTTGATCTAAAATCACTAACTTGTTCTTGACAACTGAGACTAACTCCATTTGATAAACCGATGTTTACACTGCTTGAAGCACAAAACCTGGTCGAAAAACACATAGAAAGCATCTCCATTCCAGATGCTCCTTCCGAGTTGTATGAACCTGTGAAATATGTCCTTTCTCTGGGAGGAAAACGAATCAGACCGGCACTTGTGATCCTTGCATGTGATCTCTTCTCCGGAGCGGTGGAATCTGCTCTCTTTCCGGCAGTAGCCATTGAGATCTTTCACAATTTTACCCTGTTGCACGACGATATTATGGATCGTTCCGAGTTAAGGAGGGGCAGCCCGACTGTCCATGTGAAGTACAATGAAAATGTGGCCATCTTGTCGGGTGATGTGATGTCCATTATGGCTAGCCGTTTGATCAACCGCTCACCGGGAGTGGTACTGAATACCGTCCATGATGTTTTTACAAAAACGGCCATGCAGGTGTGTGAGGGACAGCAGCTTGATATGAATTTCGAGGAGCGCCTTACTGTTTCTGAGGATGAGTATCTTACCATGATCGAGTTGAAAACAGCGGTCCTCATTGCTGCAAGTCTGAAGATCGGAGCTATCCTCGGAGGATCCTCTCAGAAGGATGCAGAGGATCTCTATGAATTTGGCAGAAACCTGGGAATCGCATTCCAGCTTCAGGATGATCTGCTTGACACTTATGGCGATCCTGCAGTGATGGGAAAAAAACTGGGGACCGATATTGTGGATAACAAGAAGACTTTCCTTATGATACAGGCGCTCGGAAAATCTTCACCGTCACAAAAGGAGGAGCTTATCCGGTGGCTCACAACAAAGGATTATAACAGAGAGGAGAAAATCAAAGGTGTAACTTCAATCTTCAATACATTGAATATCAAGAAGATTACTGAGAAGAGAATTAAGGATTTTTATGAAATATCCCTTGCTAACCTGGAGCGTCTGAACAGGCCCGATGACAGGAAGGCCGAACTCTACAACTTTGCATCTTATCTTAAGACCCGCATCAAGTAGGGTTCAATTCCAGCATAAGCTCATCCTGCCTGAATCTCTGAAGCAACAGCTTCAACTCTTCCATCTGATAAAGCACCTCATTGATCTCTCGCGATATGGATGATGAATGTCGGGGTTTCATGGCGTTATAGTAAGTAAATTCACTCGACAGGGTCAGATAATGCTCCTTTAAAATGGCGTTGGCTTTTTCCGTTTCACCACACAGGTAATATGCTTCTATAATTCCCTCATAATGAATAACTCCTCCTTTCTTGTCAGGCAAGGTGATCCCGGTAATATACTGGTCATAGGGTAACACATGAGCAGGGGCTAGTTCCATGCAATGATCAAGTACTTCAACCGCTTTTTCCTGTTTTCCCTCTTCAAGCAATTGCATGGCCAAACGTGTGTGAAGTCCCCTGAATCTGATTACCGAAAGTGTCCGGATTGTGTAGTAATCCAACTGAACATCTTCCTGGTTCATCCTGCCCCACTGAAAGACATTTATCAATCGATCGTACAGGGTATCAGTATCAATACTCCCCATGGCAAGGATGCTCTCATAAGGAGTTTGTACCGGGACTACCCTGTAGGCAAGTCCTTCGTTGCGGTAATATTGCTCGAGTCCCAATGATCCATCGAAACCACCTGAAGTATAATAAATGGGCCGTTTCCATTTGTTGGTCCCAAGGATATCCATTTGTCCCAAACTCCCTTTAAAGATCTGGCTGTTTGGAGCAAGCTGGATGCGGATATCTTTTACGATCCGATGGGCATTTTCCGGTTTAACTGTACCATTTGAAATCACCCCGGCCGAGTCTACCGGGAGGATTATTTTATGGGTGGGGATGTAGTCTACCTTTGCACCTGATGTCATAGAGAGTTTTGTCCGTGGATCGTTGCTGTTTATAAAAGTGAAGATATAATCCAGTGTGGCCCATCTCTCGTTTTCCCGTATATAAATGGAACTACCGTGTATATCTTCATATTTGGTTTGTGGAATCGAAAAAGGCAAAGGTTTTGAATCATAATTTTGCACCCTCATCTGATCTACGTACCAGTCCATATTGAACAACATCATGTTTACAATGCGTACATCTTCCCTCACACCTTCCACATCCTGTACATACCAGAGCGGGAATGTGTCATTGTCGCCCACTGTGAATAGGATGGCGTCTTTATCGCATGAATTGAGATAGTTACGGGCAATATCCCTGGTAGTATACCTTCCTGAACGGTCATGGTCGTCCCAGTTTTCCACAGCCATCAGTAAGGGAACAGCCAGAAATGCGACAGAGACTGCAATGATGGCAGAGAGGTTGGCCTTTAACTTTGATTGTAAAATATTGAATATACCAGCCACACCGATCCCTATCCAGATACTGAAGGCATAGAAGGACCCTGCATAGGCATAATCTCGTTCCCTGGGTTGATAAGGGGTCTGATTAAGGTAGATCACGATGGCTAAACCAGTCAGAATAAAAAGGCTCATCACCACCCAGAAATCCCGCACATTTTTATCAAGCTGGAAGAAAAGTCCCAGCAATCCAAGCAGCAACGGAAGGAAATAATAGGTGTTTCTTGCCGCGTGATTCTTCATGTGGTCAGGAAGGTTTTTCTGCGGGCCGATCCTGGCTGAATCAATTGCTTTTATTCCGCTGATCCAGTTACCATTAAGCACATTTCCGTGTCCCTGGACATCGTTCTGCTTGCCTGCAAAGTTCCACATGAAATACCTCAAATAGAGGTGTCCCACCTGGTACCGTAACAGGAACTCAAGGTTATCCAGATAGGTGGGATTATTGATGTCATTGATGGTGCCGAATTCCTTGTATGCTTGTTTGTGATTCGAATCCCGACTGTAGATCCTGGGTAAAAGTATTTTGCTGCCCTTCATTACCAGCTCAGGTTTGCGGTAGGCAATTTCATATTCATTTTTCTCCTTGTTCAGGATGTAGACAGGCTTTTTATACACATAGTCCTTCACCTCGGCATTGTACAGGTGACCCCTTATCAGGGGACGATCCCCATATTGCTCCCTGTTCAGATAGGAGAGCAGGGCAAATACATTTTCCGGACGGTTTTCATTCATGGGCGGACCGGCCAGGGATCTGATTACAATGAGTGCGTAGGAGGAGTACCCGATGATAATCACAGTGATAGATAGCAGGATGGTATTCCAGAGTACATTTTTTCTGACAAACTGTGTCCTGTAAATTCCATAAATAAGAGCTCCCAGGAGAAGGGATACATAGATGACCACACCCACGTTGTAATGCAATCCCACAGAATTGGTAAAGAATTTTTCCACCACAGTGGCCACCTGCACAATACCGGGGATGACCCCATACATGATCAGCAGCAACATCCCTGCAGAGATCCCCAGGGCATAGACGACTCCTTTTCGTGTAACCTGGTATTTTTTAAAATAGTAAACAAGCACTATGGCTGGAATGGCCAGAAGGTTAAGCAGATGCACACCAATTGAAAGGCCGATCAGGTAAGCGATCAGGATCAACCAGCGGTTCGCACCTGGTTCATTTGCGATGTTCTCCCACTTGAGAATGGCCCAGAATACCACGGCAGTGAACAGGGAGGAGGTGGCATACACTTCTCCTTCTACTGCAGAAAACCAGAATGTATCTGAAAAGGTATAGGCCATGGCACCCACAAAAGATCCACCCAGCACAACAATCATAGATGTAAGAGAGGATTCTCCATCATTCCCGTTGGGAACAGGAAACATTTTCTTTAATAAATGAGAGATGGTCCAGAAGAGGAACAGAATGGTAAAGGCGCTGGCAAATGCCGATACCGCATTGATCATCATGGCTACTTTTTCCGTGCTGGATGTGAAGAGAGAAAAGATTCGTCCTATGATCATAAAAAGGGGAGCACCCGGAGGATGGCCTACCTGGAGTTTATAGGCACTGGCAATAAATTCCCCACAATCCCATTGGCTGACCGTTGGTTCGAGGGTGAAAAAGTATACGATCAGGGCAATTAGAAAACTTAACCAGCCCAACAGGAGATTTATTTTTTTGAAACTCATATGATTCTAATGAACTCTTAGTGTTATGATTGGCACGAATTTAATGCTTTTTTCATGACCGGCACCAAAAAACAAATAATTTGAAAAGGTTGACAAATATTGAAATGGAATATATATTTGTGGTTCACTAAATCCAAATGTCATGACTGTAGAAAGTATGAACGATCTGGATCACACCCTCTACACGGACTACCCAGAATTTGAACGCGAGTACGCCAACATTCAGGAACCCAAAACTTTACCGCCTGAAAAGCAAAGCCTGATAGTGGGACTTGACAAACGAAATCTGGATGGAGCTCCCATCACCTATATTACAGGTTTTGTTGGTCGCCGAATCGATTTAAGGAAGATCGAGGAGGAATTAGAGGGTGTTTGCCGTACCTGTGGATCCTCAAAGATGTATGATATTGTATTGAAAGGGGATGTCCGAAAGCGTGCTTTTGTCTATTTGCGGTCCAATGGATATTCGATGAAATTTGCGGGAAACTAACCAATCAATATATTACCAATTTATCAAAGGCAGGGTGATCATCATCCTGCTTTTGTTCATTTTTACCGGGCTGAATGCTCAGTTTTATGAATATGGTCAGGATGCCGGTACCCTCAAATGGCACCGGTTTGATACTCCTAATTACACAGTGATCTATCCAAGGGGGGTGGATAGTTTGGCAAATGCTTTTGCCAATCGTCTTGAATATTACTATTCCCATCTGGGGAATCCTTTGGACCATCGGCACAGTCATATGCCGGTGATTATTCATAATGAATCCAGTTTTTCAAATGGTGTATTTGTCTGGGCACCAAAACGGTTGGAGATTTTTACCAATCCGGATCCCAATGGGTATCACCAGGATTGGCTGACTCAGCTGGCCCTTCATGAAGGCAGACATGCGGTACAAATTGACAAATTGAACCAGGGAATTACAAAAGTTCTCTCAATTGTCGGAGGAGAACAGGCTGCAGGAGCCATGGCCATTTTTCTTCCTTACTGGTATCTTGAGGGAGATGCTGTGGATGCGGAAACCCGGTTGTCAAATACCGGACGGGGTAGACAACCATCATTTGAAATGGGACTGAAGGCCCAGCTATTGGAAGCCGATCGGCTGTTCTCCTTCTCAAAAGCCACCATGGGATCATACAAGCACTATATTCCAAACTACTATCAATTGGGATACCTGATGGTGCGTTATGGCAGGAAGAATTATGGGGATGAGTTTTGGATTGACTTTCAGCAATATGCTGCCAGGAAACCCTTCTTACTCAATCCTACTTTTTTTAGTATGAGAAAGTATAACCTTAAATCCAAGAAACAATTTTATGAGGATGTGCTGAACAGTTACCGTCAGAAATGGTCTGATATGTCTTCCACCCGGGAATTGACTCCATATGCTGACTGGACCAGAAATCGGAACCGCCATTATACCAGTTATACATTTCCACAATTCATCTCCAAATCAATGTTTTTTGTATATAAAACTGGAATTAATCAGATTCCTGAGTTTATATTCCTGGGGAAAGGGGGAGAGGAAAAACGTATTTTTCGTCCTGGTTTCCTGAGCTCGGGTCGGGTCAAATTTTCGGGGAGTCACGTGGTATGGGATGAGTTTATTCCCGATACCAGGTGGAGCAACAGGAATTACTCGGTGATCAGGACCTATGAAGTCGCCACGGGAAAAGTAAAGAATCTTGGACGGAAAACCAGGTACTATTCACCGGATGTTTCACATGACGGATCTCAAATTGCAGCTATTGAACAGACGGAAAACCAGAATTTCAACCTTGTCATACTCCGAATAGATGGCACTGTTACTGAAACTATCCCGTCACCTGGCAACATGTTTATGCAACATCCTGCCTGGATGGAGCAAGATACTGCACTGGTGGTACTGCTCTCCCAGGAAACAGGGAAGGCTCTTTTTAGTTATGGAATTGAATCGGGAAAATGGGAAAAACTTTTGGACGCTGGATTTGATGATATTTCATACCCGGTTGTACATGAGCAGAGGATATATTTTGGCGGGACTTTCTCAGGTATCGACAATATTTATTGCCTTGACCTGACCGAACAAAGGAGCTATCAGGTAACTTCGGCACGCTTTGGTGCATTTCAGCCGCAGATCTCCAGAGATGGAAGAACCCTGCTCTACTCCAACTACACGGCAAACGGTTATAAAGTAGCCATGCTTCCACTCATTGCGGCTCTTTGGAAACCCCTGGAGAAGGCCCGGGATCATTCCGAACAACAGGATTATACGCAAACTTCTGAGGAGGTCAATATCATCCGGGGAGCCATGCAAACTGATACCATGACGTTCTCTTCAAAGAAGTACAACAAGACGCTTCATCTTTTTAATTTTCATTCCTGGTTACCTCTATATTTTGATTACCTGGATCCGGAGCTGACCCTTGATCCGGAACAATTACCCATAAATCCGGGTATTTCTTTGGTTTCCCAGAACCATTTGAGCACCGCTGTTAGTCAGCTTGGATACGAATACAGAGATGGATACCACATGTTCCATTCGGGCATAAAACTGAAGGGCCGCTATCCGGTTTTAAATCTCTTCTTTGATTATGGAGGTGCGCCAAATGTGTTGTTAATAGATGAGGGAGATTCGGTCATTTCGCTCCCCGATAATTTGAGATTCACAGCTCAGACCTATGTTCCACTCCGCTTAAATACCGGGAAATTCCTTTCCATTATACAGCCACGCATTGACTATACTTACCGCAGGGATGTTCAGTATGTGGATAGCGAGAAAATTTACAGAACCGGAGCCCATTATCTTTACTATAATCTCTATGCGTCTGCCTATCTGCGGAAGGGTAAGAAAGAGATCCTCCCAAGGCTGGGATTTACCACTTCAGCAGGATATTATCATGCGCCTTTTAATAACCAGGTATATGGAGCTGTCGCACGGGGTGGTGTTACGGTTTATTTACCTGGATTGTTAAAACACCAGACCATTAGACTGGCCTTTGACTATCAGAAGCAGTATCCATTGGATATGTCACGACCGGCTTTTATTAACCTAATGAGTTTGCCAAGGGGATTGCATGGTATTTTTGGTGAAGTAATGACTAAATATAGTGCAGACTATGTGTTGCCGCTTCTCTATCCGGATTTGGAGATTAGCTCTCTGTTGTATGTGAAAAGGATCAGGGGCTCCCTTTGGGCAGATTATATGACGGGTACCAACATGATCATTCATGACCCCAATCCCCATTATGAAGATAAAATTTACTCCACATTTGGGTTTGACCTGGTGGCAGATATGAATCTGTTAAGAATTTCATTTCCCCTCTCCATGGGTGGAAGGGTTATTTATGAACCGGAAACCGGGAACATATTATTTGAGGCGATCTACTCCGTCGATATCAATTAACCATTAATCCTGCGAGCGGATTAGCAAGGAGAGTCAATTTCCGGAACTGAACTCTTTGGTAATGGTGAAATATCCAGGGTAATTCACACTCTGGCCACCTATGATAACGATGGGTTTGATCTTCATACTTAACCTTGTGGGTTGATTGCCTGCATCCATCAGATTTAATGCAAAATTGAGCATGGTTTGTGGATTATCCCCTTCCATATAATTGAACAGGTCGGTTTGGATCCTGATTGGAATCATGGAAATTCCTCCACCCGGTGCCACTTCCATCCGGTCCTTTACCGCCCCCTGTGCTACCTGAACATCATCAATAAAAGCGATCCATTGGATAGAATGTACTGCAGCAGTGGTTGCCCCTGGATTTTTCACTTCCACGTTGGCAGTAATACCAAACGGCAGGGTTTCTCTCAGGAGATTTCCCAGGATCACCTGTCCGTCAAGGAAACTGAAATCGGAAAAAGAGTGCCTGTTACTGATATCTATTCCACAAACCGATGGGCTTTGGGCTGAATGAAAACTGAATTCGCACTTCGAAAAGACAGTCAATTCAGAGAGGATGGAACAGCCTGAAGCCAGAATGAGGAATGAAGTGAAGATCAGAACTCTTCTGAAGGGTTTTGAGAATCGGATCATAAGACAGATTTTATATTTGGTGCGTTGTATAAAAGTAAAAAAGGATCATATACCGAACATAAAGAATTATAAACAAATATTTTCAAAAACAAGTATGATTAACATTCTAAAAACATTGTAATTTTGTATTCGCGTGAATGAAATCTTTTCATATGGCTGGTCTGGATTCAAAAGGTTTTTAAAGGAAAACCTGGTGGCGATCCTTTACACCCTCATATTCCACCTGATTGTATTGATCATCCTTATTTTTGTGCGGGTGGAAGGATTAAAAAATGCCCGCGAGCTTGGGGTTGAATTGGAGTTTGAAGAGAAGAGCATTGAGGAGATCCTGGCCGAGGAAGATACAGACATTCCGGCTGAATGGTTGGAACAGGTGATGCGACAGCGTGAGCTGTCCAGTAACCGGGCTGTCAACCTGAACACTGAGGAGCAGTTCAATGAGGATATCTCGACCAATGATTATGTTCAGGACTTGCTTGACCAGATTGAGATGGCCCGTGCTCAGGAGGACCGGGAAAAACTGGAAGAACTAAAGGCCATACTGGCGGCAGCAGATTTTGTACCCCCGGCCAGTGAAATAACAGGAGAAGATGACACTGATTATACCGGGCCTACCACCATTACTTATGAATTTCTTGAGGAACCCCGACAGCGCGGTAAAGTGCTTCTGACAGTCCCGGTCTACAGGTGTCAGGGTTCGGGGTTTGTAAGGGTTGAAATTGTTGTAGCACGGGACGGCAGTGTGCTTGATGCAAAAGTGAAGGGACCTATTGAGGGAGCTGACAGGATCTGTTTTTTCAACGCCGCACTTGCTGCTGCACGCTCATCAAAATTCAGGATCGAGATCAACGGCCCGGAGAAACACCGGGCACATATCACTTATACATTTATTGCGCAGTAGTGCAAAAAAGCTGGTCTGCAGCCTGGACAATACCATCCAGGTCATGGTTGAGCATGCATTTAAAATGCTTTTTAGGACAGCGATGATGGCCAATCTTTGAGCAGGGACGGCAAACTAATCCAGTGACTTCAAATTGTATCGAAGAGGGATCGGCCCTGTATGGATACATTCCAAATTGGGGAACCGTATTGCCCCAGATGGAGATAATTTTTTTATTGAAGGCTGCTCCAATATGCATCAGACCGGTGTCGTGAGTGATCAGGATCCTGGCTTGCCTGACAAGGGAAGCTGATTGATGAATGTTGTATTCTCCGCAACTGTTCAAGATCTCCTTCTGAGGAAGTGATTTGGTAATGGCCTCACCTGTTTCTCTGTCGGTGGGTCCCCCCAGGAGTATGATCGGATGGTTCAGTTGATTACATAGTTCCACCAGTGACTCAAATGGAAGTTTCTTGGTCATGTGTTGCGCTCCGATGGCCAGCCCAATATATCCCTTTTGATAAATTACAGGGAATGCAGAAAGATCAATTTCCTCCTTTTCCGGAATGTAGTAATCCAGTCCACCTTCATCTTTTGCAGAGATAAAGGAGCGAATGGTTTCCAGATTCCGGTCCACCATATGCACATCTGGCAACCTGTTGAGCTTGAAATTGACATATAGCCATTTCAACCGGTTCAGTTTGTTGACTGAAAAATCCATCCGTTTCAATCCAGCCTTGATACGTGCTGTTCGTATATTGTGATGCAGGTCAATGATGTAGTCAAACCCTTCCTTTTTTAAATTAGTAATGCACATTTTCAAATTACCATCGAAGGAGTGGATCTGGTCAATAAAAGGATTGGCCTCCAGCAAGGAGATAAATGCAGATTTTGTTAGATAATGGATTTCGGCGTCTTCAACCTGTTGTTTCAGATGGCGCACCACTGGTGTGGTGAGAATGATGTCACCAATGGAACTAAACCGAACTACGAGGAATTTAACCATCTACAGAAGGTCCTTGAAGAAGAACAGGAGGGCCAGCCAGTATTCTGAATTATTTTCGTTTTCCTCAGTGAGGGAAGCTGTTCCCCGTCCGCCTTCCCCCAGCTGGGGTTCAAACAGGGTAACAAACTGCTCATCCATACCCGAAGCCAGCTGGGATACATATGGAATTTCTGACAGACTGGATGTAATGAAAATGGGCTTTTTGAGATTGGTGATTGTATCCTGGATACTGAGGTTGGGAAAAAAGTATTCACCAGGGCTAAAAGCTATTACAGCCTTTACAATATCACTTTCATTGGCTATCTTCAGGCTGAGAGAACCGTTGGCTCCACTGCCGAACAGGATCACCGGATGGTTGGATTTATTGTAAGCATATTCGATGGCTGCCTCCATGTCCAACGAAATGTCATTTACTCCGAGGGCACATCTTCTTTCCCGGCAACGTTTGGCAGTTTCGTTGGAGATGAAGCTATTGGTTCCACCATTTCGAAGATCTACTGCCAGACAATTGTAATCCATATTGCTTAAACGGCGTGCAATGATCTGGAACTCTCCCCGGCTCGACTCCTGTTCATGGAACAGCACGATGTATGGATTGCCCTCTGCAATGATATATTCATCAGCAGTTATTTCAAGACCATCAGCTGATGTAAATGTGATCGTTTTCATTTTGACCACATTAAAGGAGGTCAACACAATGGAGAAAATTAAAAGTGTAGCTAGTAACCTATTTCTTTGGTGTCTCTGCAAGAATGATGATTTTATTGTTTTTAGCTTCAATAACTCCTCCGTCAACATCAAAAAAGGTGTCAGCACCCTTTTGATCAACGATTCTTATCTGACCCTTGTCAAGGGTAGAGATTATGGGGGCGTGGTTCCTGAGAATTTGAAATGAACCTTTGGATCCGGGAACCTGGACAAGGTCCACTTCCCCTGAGTACAATTGATGATCTGGTGCAATAATCTCAAGCAACATCTCATTAAGCTTTGGTTTCTGCCAACATCTTTTTACCCTTTTCAATGGCCTCCTCGATGGTTCCTACAAGATTGAAGGCTGCTTCAGGATACTCATCCACTTCTCCATCCATGATCATGTTGAATCCTTTGATGGAATCTTCAATGTTCACAAATACCCCGGGCAGACCGGTGAACTGTTCAGCCACATGGAAAGGTTGTGACAGGAACCGTGTCACGCGCCTGGCCCTGAGAACCACCTGCTTGTCTTCCTCAGAAAGTTCATCCATACCAAGGATGGCAATGATGTCCTGTAATTCATTGTAACGTTGCAGCAACATCTTCACCCGTTGTGCAGTGTTGTAATGCTCGTTACCTATAATCTCAGCTTTGAGGATCCTGGAGGTTGAATCCAATGGATCCACAGCTGGATAGATTCCCAGTGATGCAATTTTTCTGCTCAAAACTGTTGTGGCGTCCAGGTGTGCAAAAGTAGTTGCCGGGGCAGGGTCGGTCAAGTCGTCAGCAGGTACATAAATGGCCTGAATGGAGGTGATGGAGCCTCGTTTGGTGGAGGTAATTCTCTCCTGCATGAATCCCATTTCAGTAGCCAACGTAGGCTGGTAACCAACAGCAGAGGGCATTCGTCCCAACAGGGCTGATACTTCGGATCCTGCCTGGGTGAACCGGAAGATGTTATCCACAAAGAAAAGAATATCTTTTCCTCCGCTCTTCTCATCTCCGTCGCGGAACGATTCAGCAACAGTCAGACCTGACAGGGCTACAGTGGCACGCGCTCCGGGAGGCTCATTCATCTGACCGAATACCAGGGTAGCTTGGGACTGATCCAATAGCTCGTGGTCAACTTTATCCAGATCCCAGGAACCCTCTTCCATACTTTTCTCGAATGCTTCACCATATTTAATCACACCCGATTCAATCATTTCGCGCAGCAGATCATTTCCTTCCCTGGTTCTTTCTCCAACTCCTGCAAATACGGAGATTCCTTCATATTTTTTTGCAATGTTATTGATCAGCTCCATGATGATCACTGTCTTTCCAACACCGGCTCCACCAAATAGTCCGATTTTCCCCCCCTTTGAATAGGGTTCCAGCAAGTCAATCACCTTAATACCTGTAAATAACACCTCAGACTCTGTCGACAGATCTTCATATATCGGAGGTTTATTGTGTATATGGTATCCGGTACTGTTATCCACCTCTCCGATACCGTCAATGGCCTTTCCAATCACATTCAGCAGCCGTCCTTTCACGGTGTCTCCTTTAGGCATTTTGATGGGTTCGCCTGTGGCTACTACTTTCATTCCGCGCTGAAGTCCGTCAGTGGAATCCATGGCAATGGTCCTTAAGGTATGTTCACCAATGTGCTGTTGACACTCAATAACCAGCGTTTGGCCGTCTGCACGTTCAATTTCAAGAGCATCATGAATGCTGGGAAGCTGATCACCTGTTTCTTCAAAACTCACATCAATTACAGGACCGATTACCTGTATGATTTGTCCAATAATCTTTGACATTTGAAAGGTGTTTTTTACGATAAAATATGCGTTATTTTCAGTTGCACAAATTTAGCACTTTTTTAACGGGAACAACGGAAATTAGTTGGAAAGTTAGTAAGAAGACACCGCAGGATCTGAGCTGAGAAGCGAAGGAAAGAGGAAAAGGTATAAGTTTGAAACTATTGTGCTAATTAAGTCGTAGACAATATAATCGATACTCTATAACCAGATCCTGTGAAAAATCGCTTATCAACAATATATTTCTTACCGATCATTGGTTTTACCCTTTTTTTCAGTATTAATGCTGACGCTCAGGTGCACAGGGTTGGTGGGGGATTGTCTTTTGCTTCAGGAGTTGAATTTAATAGTGGAGAGACCGGAAATCCTGGCTTTACGTTAAAAACATGGTTAGCGCTCAATAAACGAAGCAGCTTTCATATTGTGCCTTCCATTTCAGTTTATAACTGTTACAAACGTGAAACAGGGTATGAAATACTGACCAATTATATGTTTCATGGGGATTTGAATGCACAATACACGTTATTTCTGGAAGGATCGGTAAAGACAATGGTTTTTGGAGGAGGTAATTTCACCTATCTGACCTCTGATTATGAACCGCTTTACCCAACAGGGAATGAAACTATCACCGATGATAACGATTATGCTATTGGAGGAAATGTAGGGGCAGGATTGGAATTGCATATGGCTCCGAAGTGGGATTTCAATGTTTCCGGGAAATATCTTTTCTCAAAATATCCTCAATTCATTATTTCGATTCAGGCTGTTTATTATTTTAAAACCCGGAGAAGGGCATACAAGAGATGATTTTTTTTATCTTTAGTCATTATAAATTGAGTATTTACAGGTTTCAGAAACAGATAAGACATTGTTATGGCTAGCTTAAGTTTTTTGCTTGGGATGGTACCCGGTACCGAAAAGGTGGAAACAGCAGACGATCAGTTAAGAGCTGATTTTCAAGCTTATAAAGATTATGAAAATTCGGATGATTTGAAGCATTATCTGGAGCTTGAAAAGGAGGTGACTTCAGGCGATTTTGCGATGAGAAAGAAGAAGATACTCAAGGCAAAGTTTAAAGCCTCGGAAGCCTTCAGGAAAGAGCTTCGGTACAATCAGCTTATGAAACGTTTGAAGGGGGACGAGAAGTCGGCAGAGTTGAATGAGCTGGAAGAGTATGTCCAGTCGGAGGAATTTATTAAGCAGAAACAATTCCTGACCATGCGGCCTAACGAGCGGTATGAAACTACGGATGAGTATAATAAAGAAATAGAATATAAAACACTTAAGAAGTCTGAAAAGGTTTTGTGGTATTACAAAACAAAAAAGAAGTATCCCTTTAAGGAGCTCGAGAAGTGGAATCTTACATTTGAAGAAAAATTCAATAAAAGCGTGCTTGACACTTCCAAATGGATGACCCGCTATTTTTGGGGAGATAAGACCATGGAAAGCTCTTTCGTGCTTGAGGATGACAAAAGCTTCATTACAGATGGAGGCAATATAGAGTTTTATGATAATAAGGCAAGGATTGTTACCAAAGCAGGAAAAGCAGAGGGACTGGTCTGGAGAGCTGAACAGGGTTTTGTTCTGGAGGATTTTGATTTCACTTCGGGATTGATCAGTACCGCCAAAAGCTTCAAGCAGAAGTATGGTATATTTAAGGCAAAAATCAAAATGGCCGGAGGATCGGTGGCTCAGACATTCTGGATGGTCTCAGAAACAATGCTTCCCCATATTGATGTGGCCAGGTTTGAAAATGGCAAACTCCATGCTAACTATTTTTGGGGATCGGGCAACTCTTCCAACAAATCTGTTTCAAAAACAGGAGGTGCCAAATATGCTGATCAGTATTACATATTTACATTGGAATGGACCCCCAACAAGCTGGTTTGGAAGATCAATGACAAGACCTTTAAATCTCAAACATCCGGCGTTCCCCAGGAAGAGATGTGCATCAACCTCTCCTCGAACTTGAAAAAAGATTCATCCGAAGGCGGACTCCCCTCAGCCATGGAGATTGACTGGATCAGGGTCTATAAGTTGAAAGAGTAACTTAGTTGGAAAGAAGATTATAGGAACTGACTAGAAAGTCGATTCGATATACATAATGCCCTGTCCATGAAATTGGATGGGGTTTTATTATGGCCCTTTTTTGTAATTTACATGCGATAAATCTGAAGACAATCCATTAAAAATATAACATGAAAAGATTTATATTTTCTTTTAACCTGTTGGTGGTGGTGGGCTTAGCGATTGCACAGGACCGGATTACAGGAGAATCATTTGCAACACGATCGGAGGTAATTGCAAAAAATGGAATGGCATGCACCAGTCAGCCTCTGGCCACTCAGGTTGCACTGGATATTCTGAAAGCTGGAGGAAATGCGATGGATGCAGCCATTGCTGCTAATGCGGTACTAGGATTGGTTGAACCCACCGGAAATGGAGTCGGTGGTGACCTGTTTGCCATTGTGTGGGATGCTGAAACCGAAAAGCTGTATGGTTTGAATGCCAGCGGAAGGTCTCCCCGTTCTCTTACCCTGGATTATTTCAAAGAGAATGGAATTGAAAATATCCCTTCATATGGACCTCTTCCTGTTTCAGTACCTGGATGTGTGGATGGGTGGTATGAGTTGAATGAGAAGTTTGGATCTATGAAAATGGAGGAAATCCTTAAACCGGCTATCAACTATGCCCGGGAGGGTTTTCCTGTCACTGAAGTAATTGCATATTACTGGGCAGGTGGTGCCAGAGCATTAAGTAATTTCCCAAATATAGCTGAGGTATATATGCCAGACGGGAATGCCCCTGAAAAGGGGGAAATATTTAAGAATCCCTATCTGGCAAGCACCCTTGAAAAGATTGCTAAAGGCGGAAGAGACGCATTCTATAAGGGGGAAATTGCGAGGACCATCGATACATTCATGAAAGAACAGGGTGGATTTCTTTCCTATGAAGACTTGGCCGGTCATACTTCTGAGTGGGTGGAGCCGGTGAGCACCAATTATCGTGGTTACGATGTTTGGGAACTACCCCCTAACGGACAGGGAATCGCTGCACTTCAAATCCTGAATATTCTGGAAGGGTATGATATAGCTTCAATGGGATTTGGAAGCAGCGAATACATACATTACTTCGTGGAGGCCAAGAAGCTGGCATTTGAGGATAGGGCCAGGTATTATGCCGATCCAGCATTCAATGAGATCCCTGTGGAGACATTGATTTCAAAAGAATATGCCTCAAGACGCAGGGAATTGATCAATTCTCGAAGGGCTTCCCGATTCTTGGATGCAGGCAAGATTGAGCATGGAAATACCATCTACATGACCGTAGCTGACAATGCAGGGAATATGGTCTCCTTGATCCAAAGCAATTATCGCGGATTAGGATCAGGAATGTGTCCCCCGGGTCTGGGATTTATCTTACAGGATCGTGGAGAAATATTTACACTCGAGGAGGGGCATTTCAATGTTTATGAACCTGGCAAAAGACCTTTTCATACCATTATTCCAGCGTTTATTACAAAGCATGGAAAACCGTGGATGAGCTTTGGTGTAATGGGAGGATCCATGCAACCACAGGGGCATGTTCAAATCGTAATCAATATGATCGATTTTGGAATGAATTTACAGGAAGCGGGTGATGCCCCACGCATTCGCCATGATGGCTCATCACAACCCACCGGAGAGAAAATGACCGATGGAGGGATCGTCAACCTGGAATCGGGGATACCCTATCAGAGTATCCGGGAACTGGTCCGCCAGGGCCATAGGATTCAATATACCGTTGGTGGATATGGTGGATACCAGGCCATTCTTTGGGATGAAGAAAAAGGAGTTTATTTCGGAGCATCAGAGTCAAGAAAAGATGGGCAGGCAGCTGGGTATTGAGGCAAAAGTCTGTAAGGTCAAGACTCTTTACATACAGACATTACAGACTATCTAAAACGGCCAGAATATGGGTATTACCAGAATGGATATGATCAATGCAAGAATATTAAGGGGGAGACCGATTTTCCAGTAGTCACTGAATTTATAGTTACCAATGCTCTGAACGATGAGGTTGGTCTGGTAGCCAATGGGAGTAGAGAAGCTGGCGGAAGCAGCTATACAGATGGTGATGAAAAATGGTTTGGGATCCACTCCCAGCTGGGTAGCCGCTGCATAGGCGATGGGAAAAGTAATGGCTGCAGCGGCGTTGTTGGTGATGATTTCGGTAAAGATGCTTGTAAAGATAAATATGGCCGCCATTACCCCGATGGGACCGAAGCCTTTGGAGAGATTAATGGTGCTGTGGGCAAGGAAATCAGCAGCGCCGGAATGCTGAAGGGCGCGGCTGATCCCGAATGCACAGGCGATGGTAATGAGCACGTCCCAGTTGATGGGTTTGGTGTACTTTTTTGGAGTGAAGATTTTCATCAGGGCCATCAACACCACTGTCACCGCTGCAAAGAAAAACATATCAAACTCGTTCTTTCCATGTGCAGGGATAAACCGGCCAGCAGTGGCTCCCGCAATCATCAAAAAAACAAGACCCATTGCAATCCATCGCCTGCGGCGGTCTTTGGGATCGTCCATGTCACCGATCTCAGAGGCCATATAGAATACCCTGGATTCGCCCCAGTACCGGGTAAAATCATCGGTGGTAAGCAGCATCAGGTTGTCCCCTGTCTTCAGCTCCAGGTTTTTAAGGTTGGTGGTGATACGTTCACCATTGCGATGGACAGCCATAACCACGGCATTATAGTGGCCAAAGAAGTCGAATTCTCCCAGGGTTTGCTGGATCCCGGGAAACCGGGGAGCAATGACTACCTCTACATGTTTCAGGGATTTCTTCAGAAAATCCGGAGCTACATTGTCCAGCGCATTTAATTTCACACTGGAGGTCTGCGTCAAAAATCCTACATCTTCTGAGCTTCCGGCAACAATGAGCTTATCATCTGCCTCAAGAACGAATGGTGAGTTGGAGATTTTGATATGTTTACCATACCTGATCACGGTTCTTACGGTAAATTCGTTGAGACCCGGCAAACGCCTTTTTTCAATCTCTTTACCGATGAGGTTGCTGTTGGCAGGAAGGTAGAGATCAAAATAGTATTCCCGGATATCGTTGGGAAAGCTAAATCTGGGGATCTTCTCACCCGGCAACAGCCTGTTAGAGAATAAATTCAAATAAATGAAACCAAAGAATGCGAGGAACAATCCCACTTTGGCAAGTTCAAACATAGAGAGGCCCTCCATTCCCCTGTCCAGCATCATGCCATGTACAAGCAAGTTGGTAGAGGTACCGATCAGGGTGCAGGTTCCTCCAAATATTGTAGCATACGAAAGTGGGATCAGGAATTTCTGTGATGGGAGGCTCATTTTATCAGCCCATTTTTTGAGCAAGGGAGCAAAAATGATCACTACTGGTGTATTGTTCAGGAAGGCAGAGATGGCTGCTACGGGAATCATGATCTGCATGAGAAGCCTGGGAATGGGTTTGCGTTTTTTTGGCAGGATCATCGTGCCCATCTTCTTCAGAACCCCGGTTTCTTTGACGCCTTCACTGACAAGGAACAGAAGGGCCACTGTGATCATGCCCTTGTTGGAGAAACCCGAAAGGGCATCTTCAGCCGTAATGATATCTGCCATCATGAAAACAACCAAAGCGGCAAACAGTATCAGGCCGGGCCGCATAACTTCTTTCATGAGGGCAACGATCATGACCAGAATGACCCCTATGGCTATATAACCGGAGATTGTCATTGTTTATCCAATATATCTACCCAGTTGGGCAATGGCCAAATTTGTGGTTTGCGGCCATAAAAAATATCGTCCAATTTAATGGCCAAAAGCCGAAAAACCAAATTATTTTTGATGGCCCATCTAATAAAACGGTGAAACCAATCGTCGGGATGGCTGTAAGGACATACAGTTATGCATCTGCCACAATCGGTTCCGGAAAGGGTCCAAAAATGATAACATTTTTCGGAATTGATCTGCCAACGGTCAATTCCATCCTGTGTAATACGGGGTCCGTAAGGGATGGCGGCTGCCGGACATACATGGGCACATTTTTTGCAGTGGTGACAAAAGTGAAGGGTAGTCGTATCGGGTTTGGAGTCGGAATGAGCAAGGGGCATGTTGGTGGTTACTACAGAAATCCGTACACGTGGACCCAACTTTGGAGTCATCAATAGACCCATGCGACCCACAATACCCAGTCCTGCATCCACAGCAACTAGTGGACAGATTACTTCGTAGTTGCCATCGATATGGGCAGTGGCCTCATACCCCAACTCTTTGATATAAGTCGACAATTTAAGGGCGAGCACACCAGAACGAAGGTATTGTTCAGAAGATTCCATCACTGATGTGCCTTCGGGTGCCGACTGCAACATCCGGTGATCCATTTCCACAGTAATGGCTATGGCATGATCGTGGATTTTCTTTATAGGTTTACCCGATCGGGGGCCCCTGCCCTTGTGGGAATAGAGATGGTACTCCTCTAACCGGGTGAAACCAACGCTGTGAGCACCGGTCTGCTTAAGCCACTGAGAGATGAATTGGGAGATTTTCTCCGGGTTAACTTTGATCTTTCCCCTATTCAAATTAGCTTTTTCAGTGACAGGAATTTCAGATTGTGATGAGTTCAGGGTTTCAATGATCTTGAAATTTGCTTTTGCTGCGGCAAATGTTCCTGGATGGAAGTAACGCGATTTGTCTGACAATAATCCCGGAGCCTGACGTGATCTGTCATCTGCTAATTTAAATTCGGGATGTTGACTGTAGTAAGACTCATAGACTTTTGTATCAGTATTCAGCAAGCGTCGGGACAAAACCGCATCTGCTTCGTGGACCCTGTTTGAAGGGGATTGGTAAGTGAATGAACGGGCACCCTTAATGGGGAGAAAAAGAACCAGTAGAGTCACTGCAAAACTGCCAAGGATAATAATTACCAGGAGCATCAGATGAAATGAATATGCTGCAATAGTAAAAAAAAATCCTCAATTAATGGTGGGAATCGGTGTTACATGCTATTTGCAGATCCAATAGATTAATTTGCCATTTACCTCAACTGTACCAGCTTCTTTTTTATCAGTGAGTTCGTCTCCACAAAACAGGGTAGGAGTACCATAACTCAATGTTCCATCCGCCTCAACAGTTACCATTTCACACGTTCCGCATTCCTCGAGTAAATCACAAGCAGGAACCATTCCCAAAACAAAAACAAACAGGGCTGCGATTAGTATATCTCTTTTTTTCATGAGGTTACTCGTTGTGTTTTTGCAAAAATATGTAAAAATGCAGGACTTCTCAATAGTTGTATACGAGGCTTTTCAATAAAAGTTGCCAAGGTGTCTCAAACTTTTAACCCTCATTTATGGTGATTCACAATAGAACATTGTGGGCTTATTCTTAAATTCGAAGAAAGTTTATTATACAGATGTCCCGTCGAAAATGCAAAGCACTTAGAATAGGAGGCTGGATCATACTCGGTTTTTTTTCGCTGATCCTGCTCATAACCCTTATATTCTATCTGGGTCGTGGATGGATCATGAACCGGGCAGTGACGTATCTCAATGAACAACAGCCGGGAGAAGTGCAAATGGGTCAGATGAACCTGATCCCCTTCATGAATTTCCCGAATGTATCTCTTCAACTTCGAAATGTCAATTTTTATGAGAATGAATTTCAATCCGATTCGCTCGTCCGGGAGCCTATTGTATCGTTGAAGGAAATTTTTGTTACACTGGATGTGATCGATTTGATCAAAGGGGACATCCAGGTGTCGGAAGCAAGAACAGAGGATGGTATGATCAAAATAGAAATATATGAGGATTCAGTATCCAATCTGGAATATGCATTGGGAGTGAGATTTGATGAAAAAACTGAAACGGATAGTTCAGCGGTATTACCTGCTCTGAGGGTTGACCTGGAAAGGATTGAACTCATCAATATCCAGGTGATCATGCAGGACCGGACCAGGGATGACCTTGTTAATGTCACAATAAATCGTTTGGAGAGCAATTTCAGTTACTTGCCCGACCAGGTAGTAGCTGGACTTAAACTTGACCTTGATATAAACCAGCTGAAATACCTTACATACAGGTCTGAAACTAATCGAAATGTAATATTTGAAAGCGAATTTGCCATGGATCCTCTGCTGAAAGTGATCAAGGTGGAGCCCAGTTTAATGAAGATTTCCGGACTTGAACTGGAAACCTGGGGCACCTATGGTTTCCTTGGTGAGCCACATTTGGATTTTGCTTTCAGAGCCAGCAATAAAGGATTGGAAGTATTGAATTACCTGTTTAGAGGGATTTTGGACCTGGATGAAATTGAGCAAATTGGTTCTGGAAGTATCTATTTGAGTGGGAATATCAATGGTTACCTGAGAGAGCAACTTCCTGTTATCCGTATCAACGGATCAGCTGATAAGATTGGATTCAGAATAAAAGCCATCGAAAAAGATGTTACAGATATATCTTTTAGGGTATATGCAACCAATGGAAGCAGGCTGGATTTCAGTGAGGCTTTACTTCAATTGGAGGGATTTACTGCAACCTTTCCTGAAGGTGTTATTAACGCCAATGTTACAGCGAGAAATTATCAAACACCTGAAGTAAACATTGAATTAAATGGAGATGTAAATCTTGAAGGTCTGGAGAAGATGATGAAAAGTGATCTGTTGGACCAATTGGAGGGGTTTGTTTCCATTGATGGTAAATTAAGTGGGGTGATCGACAAAAATACCGGAGTGTTCCTGGATGATGTGGGATCATTAGTGGCAAGATTGACAGATGTGGGTTTTGTGGTGAACAAAGACAGTGTTTTCAAGGATAGTGTTAAACAGGTTAATGGGGAAATATACATCCGGGAAAATGTCATTGACGCGAAAGAGCTGGCCTTAGAATTCAATGGGAATCAACTTTCAATTGGTGCCAGAATTGAGAACCTGTTGCTTTATTTGTTGGATTTTGACCGGGATGTAAACGCTAAAATTTCCATCTCTTCCGAAGCGCTCTATCCTTCCACTATTATCAGAGACACCACTGTATCCGAATTACTGGGAGATGAATTAAGGGGACTGCATTTCAGTGCCGGGGCAATGATTTCAAAGCAGGATCTGGATGCTTTTATCCAGAATGACTCCATTCCCGAGATACAGCTATCACTGGATAGTTTTGGGATAGAGCTTCCTGTATATGCAGATATTTCCAACATGAGTGCATCCCTGACCTTTGGTCCCGATACCATAAATCTGCAATATTTGAAGGGTACTGTAGGGGAGAGTGATTTCAGTTTCTCAGGAGTGGCTGCCAATTACAGAGCTCTGAGCGGTGAGGATTCCACGGCTGTAATCGATATAAACTATCAGGTTATGTCCGACCTGATGAGGGCGGAGGATCTCTTTACATTTGACCAGGAGTTTTTACTTCCTGAAACTTACAGGACCGAGTACCTGGAGCATTTTAGTCTGGCGGGTTCCTTGGAGCTTCCGGTGGCTGGATTGTTATGCGATAGTGTATCAGTGGATTTTGGATTAAACATCGTCGACCTGGGATGGAACTTCAGGTATTATCCACTCACATTTGAACAATTCCTGATTCAGATCCGGCGCAAGGGTGATATGTTGTTTGTTGACAATTTCCAGGGGAAGATCGGAGAGAGCAATCTGAAAATGACTGCTTCACTTGGGAATTTCACTGATTCACTCAGTGAAAATCTATACGGAAGCCTGGTGTTGGAAT
>JAUVKN010000075.1 GCA_030596245.1 Bacteroidia bacterium
GGGCAATTCTCCCGATCCCATCGAGCTTATGAAGAAGTACAGTGCCGATGGAGTAAGGGTGGGGATGCTGCTCTGTTCTCCGGCTGGGAATGACCTGCTGTTTGAAGAGAGCCTTACCGAGCAGGGGAGGAACTTCAGCAACAAGATCTGGAACGCATTCCGTCTGATCAGGAGCTGGAAGGTAGACCCCACTTTGGAACCACCGGCCCATTCAGTGGTGGTTGCAGATTGGTTTGACTCAAAACTCAAGCGGGCATTCAAAAAGACAGACAACCAGTTCCAAAAATACAGGATCTCCGATGCACTGATGATCGTCTACAAGTTGTTCTGGGATGAGTTTAGTTCCTGGTACCTGGAGACCATCAAGCCTGCTTATGAGGCACCCATCGATGCAGTTACCTATGAGCGTACCATAGGATTTATTGACCAACTGCTCCATATGCTCCATCCATTTATGCCATTTATCACCGAAGAGATATGGCAACTGGTAAGCCCAAGAAAGGATGGTGAGAGTCTCATGGTATCGTCCATGCCACAGCCGGAAAAATATGACCGGAACCTCATCAAACAATTCGAAGATCTTAAAGAAGTTGTGACCAGCATACGCAGTATACGCAAGGATAAGAACATTCCCCCGAAAGAGGTGATGAAATTGTTGGTCCGTTCCTCACTTAATGGAAGCTACAATCCCACATTAGAACCGGTTATTACGAAACTGGCAAATCTGTCAGAGGTTGAGTTGATTTCCAATGATGAGCCGGACGATGCTGTCTCTTTCATCGTGAAAAATGTGGAGTATTTCGTTCCCGTTGGAAGTCTGGTGGATAGAGAGGAGGAGATTGAAAAACTGGAGGTTGAATTGGAATACACCAAAGGATTTCTGAAAAGTGTTCAGAAAAAGATGAGCAATGAACGCTTTGTCCGGAATGCACCGGAACAGGTGGTTGAGAAGGAACGGCAGAAAATGACAGATGCAGAAGTTAAGATCGGAGTGCTTAAATCACAGATTGAAAAACTTAAAGGGCGAGCCTGACCCGGCTCCGGCGCTCCTCTTTTTTGCTCACAAGACCGGTGTTGGATCAATTACTGGAAATCTGCATTTAAACTTAGATCAAGGCTTTCGATCTGGTGGGTGAGGGCTCCCACAGAAATATAGTCCACACCGCATTCCGCATAACTGCGAATGGTTTTCTTGGTGATCCCTCCTGAAGACTCGGTCTCAACCCTTTTGTCGATCAATTTCACTGCCTGGCGGGTCAACTCCACGGAGAAATTGTCCAGCAGGATCCTTCGGACACCGCCGATGGTCAGTACTTTTTCAATATCTTGCAGGTTACGGGTTTCTACCACAATCTCCAGGTCCAGTTTCTTCTCAACCAGATAAGCCTGGGTACCCCGTATGGCCTCCACAATTCCACCGGCAAAATCAACATGGTTGTCCTTAATAAGGATCATGTCATTCAAACCGAACCGGTGATTCATTCCCCCTCCTAACCGAACAGCCACCTTTTCCAGCAGGCGTATGCCCGGGGTGGTTTTACGGGTATCCAGGATGTGGGTTCCCGTCCCCTCCAGTAGTTTTACATAGGAATGGGTATTGGTGGCTATTCCGCTCATGCGCTGCATCACATTGAGCACCAGGCGTTCGCATTGCAGAATAGAGTGTACCTTCCCCGAAACACGAAGTACCACATCGCCCTTGTCAATGGGTGCACCATCTTCCATCAACAGATCCAGGTGAAGCTCCTCGTCAAATCGATGGAAAATACGCTCAGCCAGCATCACTCCGGCTATAATGCCTGCTTCTTTGACCATGAGCTTGGCAGATCCTGTAATATCGAAGGGAATAGTGCTATAAGTAGTATGATCGCCGTCCCCGATATCTTCCCGGAGCCAACGATCAATGGCTGATTCAAGGTCGTGGATTGAGTTCATACACCGACTCTTTTTCAATACTAAGGTAGTAGATCCGGTGGTTGCCCTGCTTATTCAGGAAAAACATATTGATCCTGAATGCACCATCTTTGGTGGTCAGTGTTCCTATGGCATACTTTGATTGCTCTTTTGTGCCTTCGAAAGAGACCTTAAATTCAGTTGGAGGATGCTTTTTAAAAAAATTCTCCAATATCCTTGTTGCCTGGTTCTTACTGGCCTCATAATCCTCGTCCAGGATGTTCATCTCCAGGCTCTGGTGAAAATAGTCCGACATCCGGGTGGCATCTCCCTTTCCAATGGCATTTGCCAGTTCAGCTGGAACTGTTTGTCCCATGACTGGTACAAAAAGCATCACCTTTAGTAGAAAAATTGTTATTAACCTGTGCATCAATTTATCCAAATATCAATTATGTTTGTATATCACCACAATAATTGGACCAACCCGGTAGTGGTTTGCAAGATACAAAAAACCTGTTGATTAATCTCAGATGCGCATTACACTGATTGAAAACGGGAAGACCAGGGACTCGTTTATTCGGGAGGGTATAGAACAGTATAAAAAAAGAGTGGTAAGGTATGTGCCATTCAAAATTGAAACCATTCCTGACCTGAAAAACAGCAGGAACATGACCATAAAAGAGGTACAGGAACAGGAAGGTAATCTGTTGTTGAAGCGGATCAAACCGGTGGACTTTATGGTTCTTCTTGATGAGAGGGGCGATCAGCATCATTCAATCTCCTTTGCAGAGTATCTGAATTCCTTAGAAGGGAGGGTGAACCATTTACTGTTTGTCATAGGTGGTCCCTACGGATTTTCTGAAAAGGTATACGGCAGGGCCGATGCCACAATCTCTCTGTCAAAGCTTACCTTCTCCCACCAGTTGATAAGAGTTATTTTTATGGAGCAATTATACCGGGCATTCACCATCCTCAAAGGGGAACCCTATCACCACGCCTAATCTGAATGTATGGAAGAGACAATGCTAGCTAAACCAGTCAGGGAAAGGCCCGGAGGGATCTATTTTATAATGGCGGCGCTTCTGTTTCTGCTTGTGGGGATCATTGCCGGAAGCCGTTTCAGAAGTGAAGCTTATTCACATAAAGATGCCAGGAAATTTGAGAAGACTCTTCATGAAAAGGAGCGTCTTTTGAAGGATGAGTTAAGGCAACTGGAAACTCTGTTCGCTAATGGATCACCCCTGGAGGTACTGGACAGAAGATCCTCCACCTACCAGAAGCTGGCCAACAGACATGGGATCTCAATCTTCTATTATGAAAGAGGGATTCTCAAATATTGGTCCGATCATTCCATTCCCTTGCCCACCCGGTGGAGACCTCGTTACGCCAGACCCTATGTTTCACTGAGAAATGCCGATTATATATCGGTGGTAAATCAACTGGATGAGGGAAGAGTGGTTGGTCTGATTGAGATCAGGACCCATTTCCCCTTTCAAAATGAGTTTCTGATCAATGGATATCAGAGCGATTTTTCCCTGGATCAGGAGGTAGAGATTGAGATCCTTGAGGCCAATGGTTCTGAATCTGTATACAATGAGGATGGCACCTACCTGTTTTCACTGGATTTTAGTAATGCTGTTTCGGCCGACAAGGGGTTGAAAGCCTTAGCCGTTTCAAGCCTGTTACTATTTATAGTTCTTGTTTTTGTTGGATTATGTTCTGTAGTAAAGGAGGCCAGAGGCAGAGAAAAATGGCTTTGGATCAGTATCATTACACTCTTTATTGTTGGAGGTGCTTATACAATCCTCAACTACTCCTTTCCTTCCCTGCTTACCGATTCTGAGCTGTTCCAGCCCGAGTTGTTTGCCAGCCGGCTTTTCCCATCGTTGGGAGCTTTACTGGTTGTTTCTATGGCTGTACTCCTGCTGGTTACCCTCTATTATCTTCATGCCAACCTGGAGGGTATTCGGTCATCACGTGGAAAACAGGGATTGGCGTTCCTCTTTTTTGCTTTGGCATCTGTGTTACTGCTTATGATCGAACACCTGATCGGTATTTTGGTCCTGGACTCCAACATCTCCTTTGAGGCCCACAGGGTCACCACCATTTCATGGTATACTGTAGTCGGTCTATCGGTCATCATCATGTGGTTTATTGTTCTGGGTCTTGTATTGGACAAGGCCATTGTCTTACTTTCCGGACCAATGAATAGATCGCTTTTGTTTGGTTCCATAGCTGTGTCAGCAACCCTGTTGGTGGCGGCGATGCTACCCGGTACGTTTGGGTCCTGGGTAAGCTGGATTGCCATGATGCTGTTTCTTGGAGGACAACTCTACCTGAGGCATCATCATACCGGACGGATCCCTTTTTCACGGTTTATTTTCCTGTTGCTTTTTATATCGGTCGTGATGGTGATCAGGCTTCAGCAATACAACCGTGTCAATGTGGAACAACAAAAGGAGGTGGTGCTGGTCAAACTCTCCTCGGAGCACGATCCTGTGGCAGAGATGTTGTTTATCGAGATGTCCATGGCCATCAGGAACGATTCCGTTTTTGCGCGTTACCTGGACCAACCCTATATCGATATCGACCAGGTGATTAACAGGCTTCAACGCAATTATTTTTCGGGTTACTGGACCAAATATGACCTGCAGATTACGGTTTGTCGACCTGCCGACAGTGTTTACATCGAGCCACCCGATGGTGATACACTGCATTGCTATACCTTTTTCGACCAGATGATCTTAGAGAATGGGATAGAGATTACCGGCAGCGATTTTTACTTTCTGGATAATCTGAATGGACGAATTTCCTACCTGGCCTCCATCCCCTATTTCAGGTCAGAAAGTGAACACCGTGTATTCATCGAGCTGGATTCAAAGATCCTTTCGGAGGAGCTGGGTTATCCCGAATTATTGCTGGATGACAACTTCAGTTTATTTACCAGTACGGATTTCTCTTATGCCAAATACAACAACGGTGAACTGATTACACAGGATGGCGAATTCCCGTATCGCAGGTCATCTGACTTCTATACAGATGGGGAGGAGATGTTTGAAAAGGTAACCGTTGAAAAATATGACCACAGCATCTACAATGTGGACCAAAACAACACCATTATCGTAGGAAGCCCCTCTGTGACCATAGTGGACAGCCTGATCTCTTTTTCTTACATTTTTGCCTTCAATTTTCTACTGCTCGCATTGGTTTACCTTCTATCCACTGCGCGCAATTTCAAACCTACCTTCAACTGGAATTTTAAAAACAGGATCCAGTACTCCATGGTGGGAATCCTTTTCCTGACTTTTGTTCTGATCTGTTCGGGCACGATCTTTTTCATCATTCAGCAATACAAGATGAAGAATAATGACAACCTCAGGAATACCATGCGTTCGGTCTATATTGAGCTGATTCACAAGGTGGAGTATGAAGAGGACCTGATGAACTGGTCATCCGACACCTACTACAATCTGGATGAGCTGTTGCGCAAATTTTCCAATGTGTTCTATTCCGATATTAACCTCTATGATGAAGCTGGAAACCTTCTGTCAACTTCACGTTCAGAGATATTTGACCGTCAACTGTTAAGCCGTCGCATGAACCGGATGGTATATGAAAACTTTACCAGCGGAAATGTTTCCGAATATATTCATAACGAGCATATTGGGGAGATGAAATACATCTCTGCATATGTGCCCCTATTGAACAATGAGAACAAATTCCTGGCCTACCTGAATCTGCCTTACTTTACTCAGTCAGGGGCCCTTACCAGGGATATAACCAACCTTGTGGTGGCGGTCATCAATATCTACATGATTATGTTATTGGTAATTTTGTTGCTAAGCGTTTTTCTGGCAGATCGGATTACCCAACCCTTGCGCATGATCCAGAACCGCATCGCCCAGGTGAGTCTCAGTGCAAAGAATGAGATGATCTCATACGACCGGAGTGATGAGATCAGGGGGCTGGTGGAGGAGTATAATTACATGGTGCAGGAGTTGGAGCGGAGTGCAGGATTGCTTGCCCAGTCAGAACGTGAGTCAGCATGGCGGGAGATGGCCAAACAGATTGCGCACGAGATCAAGAATCCACTTACCCCCATGAAACTGAATGTGCAGCATCTGCAACGTACCATAGAGGAGGGAAAAGATGATCCGGAGATGGTGGAAAGGATCTCTGCCACCATCATCGAGCAGATCGATTCGCTCTCTGCCATAGCCAATGAATTTTCGGATTTCGCTAAAATGCCCAAGGCCAGGAATGCGAAGATCAACCTGGTTTCAAAATTAAAGAACCTGCTTCAGCTGTTCGGGACCACTGACAGGGCCCGGATCAGCATGGACCTGGGATCCCAAAAAAAGGTCTATGTTTTTGCTGACAAAGAACAACTGATGAGGGTCTTTATTAACCTGGTCAAGAACGGTCTGCAATCCATTCCCGAAGGGAGAGACGGTATCATTGATATCAAACTGGAAGCAGAGGGGGATCAGACCACCAGGGTAACCTTCAGCGACAATGGGAAAGGGATCCCTGAGGAGATCAGGGATAAACTGTTCCATCCCAATTTCACCACCAAATCGGCCGGAATGGGCATGGGTCTGGCCATTAGTTACAACATCGTAAGGTCGTTGGGAGGCCGCATTTGGTATGATACAGTTCTGGATAAAGGAACCACTTTTTACGTGGAGCTTCCCCAGTTGGTTGAAAAAAGATAGAACATATTGTAAAATCTTCCGTTCAAATAGAAAATACCGGGGGATAAGAGAAGTTTTTATTGTTATCTTAGACTCTGGTTTGATTTTACAGAACAACCCTGACTTGTCCCGGAATAAAATCATATACTTGATAATGGGTCTGTTGTGCATTATGGCGCAGCAAGGGTTTTCTCAGTACCATACTCCTGTTCCGGAATTTCCAAACAGCTACACATCCATAGATACCATTTACTGTTTTGAACAGAACGATGTGGACTCAGTGGTTGTGGAGAGTGTTGTTGGTTTTGATGTGGACGATACAGTGATGGTGTACTGCATGCAGGGTGCAGAAATTAACACCGATTTTTCAAAATGGGCGGATCCTGAACTGTTGGGCAGGGATTACCAGGAACCCAGAAATACTGGCAAATATGCTTTCCTGATTATTGATGAGATTATCGGTGCTCCCAGGAACCTTGTTGTACTAAATTCTACGGTTCAGCCGGGAATAAAACCAATGGGTGAGGGAGAGGTCGCCCAATTGATCAAAGTTCCCTCTTACCGGAATGCGGTAGTAACTTCCAGCGGGGTCAAAGCAGTTGACTGGGATGGAAGTACAGGTGGGGTGGTGGCCATGTTTGTGCATGGAGTGCTGAAACTGAATGGAGATATTGATGTAACAGGATCAGGATTCCGGGGGGCCGGAGGAAGCACTGATGATGTATACAATGGAGACTGTTCATCGGTCAATACGGTGACCTATGACAGTGCTTTTTACCTGACCAGCAATGTGTTGGCCGGACTGAAAGGAGAGGGCACCACCGACAGGCGTTTTGACAGGTTGCGTGGAAAGGCCATGAATATCAATGGAGGAGGAGGAGGCAATGGACTGTTTTCCGGTGGTGGAGGAGGATCTAACTTTACCGGAGGCGGAAGAGGTGGTGATGAATCGACTCAGTGCGGACCGGGCGTCTTAAATCCGGGGGGGCGTGGAGGATTTCAACTGAGTGGTTCAGGGGCCTATTATTATAATTGGGATGAGATAAATCCAATCTTTAACTTATATGACCGCATATTTTTTGGAGGTGGGGGTGGTTCCGGGACACGGGTTGACGGAAAAACCACCACAAACGGGGGGAATGGAGGAGGATTGGTAATCATTATTGCAGACACGATTGAAGGAAATGATAACTGGATCTTTGCTGACGGTGATGATGTGACAGGCAATGCCACCGGGGCTGCAGGTGGTGGTGGTGGTGGTGGATGCATCGTGTTGGATGTTGGCGGTTATAAAACCACTCTGAATCTGTCAACAACAGGAGGTGATGGTGGCAATACCACGGATTCTGACACCACCGGTCCGGGTGGTGGAGGCGGAGGTGGAATATACTGGTTGTCTGGCACAACCCAACCTGGTGTGATTCCGGCAAATGGCAGTGGTACCAGCGGAAAACATCTCTTCCCGGTGGAGATTAATTACGGTGCAACTGATGGTGGATTACCAGGGCTGAAACACGAACTGGAAGCGCCGCTAAGGGGATTCCTCTTCAATTCGGTTCCCAGCGAATTTACAGTCTGCTCCGATCAGGTACCCGAACCCATTTTAGCATCCATACCCAAGGGAGGAGATCCTACTCTTCCATATATATATACATGGGTGGACAGTTCTAAAACCCAGAACTTCTGGCAAGCATCCACCCTGGGAACAAATGGTATGCAGGATTTCGTTATCACGCAACCGCTTGCCGACACTACATATTTCAGAAGAATTGTTAAGAATGGTATTCTTCCGGCCGATACCAGTTTTCGGATCGCCGTCTATGTACACCCTGCAATTACCAACAATACAGTTTCTGCACCAGATACGGTATGCAAAGGCAATCGGCCACTACTTTTCTCTCCCTCGGCCACCATCGGGGGCGGACCTACCGGGGGAGAATATTTCTACAAGTGGCAAAAAGATGAAAATGATGGATCGGGGTATACCGATGCAGACGGACCCGACGATATCACCGGTGCCACATACTGGGCTCCGGGACTTGATACCACCACCAATTTTGCCAGGATAGCTTATGCAGGGGTCTGTGTGGATACCTCTGCCCCATTGACCGTCAAGGTATGGGAACCCCTGGCGAACTTTGAAATTACCCCCTTCGATACGGTATGCTACAATACGGAACTACCGGATGCCCTCCACAGCCTTACCGGGGTGCCCCCCACCGAAGGGGACCAGTCCGATATCCGGTATCAGTGGTACTCCTCCACAAATGCGACGAACTGGTCAGATGTTGGTGGTGAGACCTCCGAAACATTTTCGCCACCGGCACTTACCCAGACCACCTACTACCGCAGGGTGGTTTTGTCAGGCAGTGACGATGCCTGTATCGATACCAGCGATTATGTGGAGATCCTGAACATAAGCCTGATCACAGACAACACCATCTCAGTAACCCAGACAGTTTGCACTGGTGACCAACCGGATCTGTTTACAGGGTCCGATCCGGGCGGAGGGTATCTGGGACTATACGGCTACCTGTGGGAGTCACGCACTGCATCCACCGGATGGGTACCGGCCACAGGGATCAACGATACAAAGACCAATTACGACCCCGGTGTGATGAATGGTGACACTACATTTTACAGAAGGGTGGTGGGATCAGGTGGCGTGGCCATGAATGTGTGCATCGATCTTAGTACAGAACTGGCGGTCAATGTACTGCCACCCATCACCAACAATCTGATCACTGTGACCGATAGTGTGAAGTGTCAGGGTGAACTGGTGGATCCGCTTAACGGAACCACCCCGGGTGGGGGAGATGGTGCCTGGACTTACAAGTGGGAAGTGGCTGCCGGACAGGATAGCCCGGACTCCTGGGTCACCATAGGCTCGGACGAAGTTTCGATCCTGGATCCTTCACCACTGGATAGTGAACATGATCGCTGGTACAAACGTATCATATTCAGTGGTCCGGGAACCGGTCCGGAACAGGTATGTAAAGATACCACTGAGCTTCTCCATGTTACAGTACACACTGGGATCACCGGGAACACCATTGTTCGAAACGACTCGGTCTGTTTCGACGATTCAAAATTGTTATTGGGGGATACTCCTCTGGGTGAAGAGGGAGTAACGCCCATATACACATGGAGAGACCTGGATACCGGCAGTGACCTTCCCGGCTCTGATCAGGAGGACTTTACCACCGATCCATACACCAGTCTGGGGAATTATAATTATAAACGGTTGGTTCATATTGGAGTGTGTACGGATCTATCCGATTCCATGACCATTTCGGTCATGCAGCTTCCTGGCGGGATGCTTACCGACGATGCCTTCAGGGCGTGCGAACAGGATTTAGAGCTGGCCATTGACCTGAATATGGACGGATTACAGACCTACGTATTGCCGTGGGAAGTAACTCTAAGGAACGGGGTTGCTACCGGGATAGGACCCCTTGAAGTGACCGGGGATGGTACCCTGCCCATTACGCTGGATATCGATGTGGATAGTCTGCAGCTCTACTACGAATTGGAATCCATTACCTATCATTCTGTAGGAGGAAGGTATTCCTGCACCGCCCCCGCAGGCAACATGTCAGGGGTGGTACCCATCCATGTATTCAGGAAGCCAGAGCCTCATATCCTGGTGTATGGGGAGGACAGTGATAGCTTTAAGGTGTGCAACACTACGGTGACCCTGGAGGCCTATGCCGATAATGGAACAGCTACCTGGAGCAATGATCCCTCCGGAGTCTTCTTCACACCAGGATCAGGTCAGGATGAGTACCTGGTTTCCATTCCAAACGATCATGATGCATTTGGGAAATATACCCTGACCCTCACCAGTGAGGCTGGTGATTGCGCCGGAGAAGATATGATTGACATCCATTACTTCGAACAACCGGCTCCTGCTTTTGCAGGAGAGGATACCGTCATCTTCCTGATCAATTCCATCCAGCTGAGAGCAGATCCACCCACAGCCGGAGTTGGGACCTGGACAACGGCTTCAGGTGGTGTAATTATTGACGACGAGCATTCCTACAATACTTTTGCCCATGAGCTGGCCCTGGGAGAGGAGAACAAATTCAACTGGACAGTAACCAACGGAGTGGATGAAGATGAAGGCATGTGTGTAACCTCCAGCGACGTAACGATAGTGCTTCGCAATGAGCTAAAGAGATACGACGGGTTTTCGCCCAACGAAGATATGCACAATGAGTATTTCATCATGCAGGGATTGGCTTATGCGGATGAATTCTCCATCTCATTTTTTAATGCACTGGGGAATACGGTGCGGACCATCACCCATGAAAGCGTTGAAGAACTTGACATCGATCCGGCGCTGATTGCCAACGGACTTCGGGATGATGAAATGGTGGTTTGGGACGGCTACTCCGATAGAAATCTGGTACCCTCGGGCACTTACTATTATGCGGGGTATTTTATCATGTACGAAGAAAGATATGAACTTCAAGGATCTGTAGTTGTGGTAAGGTAGTAATTTATGAAAAGGAATTTGCTCACATACATCATCTTGCTGATGGCCATTGCCGGTTCTTCACAGAATACGCTGATCCCGTCTGTGAGCAACTATCACCTTACCTGGACCACCATTAATCCGGCTTTTTCCGGATTCAGGGATGCCATCAGTGTCAGCTCCCTCTACAGGTCAGCCCTTTATGGTGAGCTTGGTCCCCAGGACATGCAGCTGAATATGCACACCCCATTGGGCAATTCAAAAGTGGCGGTAGGGGGGATTGTCTCTTATAACACTACGCCGTACCAGAATATGGTTTCGGTGATGACTACCTATGCATACCGGATATACCTTGGAAGTGGAAGACTCTCCTTCGGTCTGTCAGCAGGTGCATATGGGGTCAACAGCGATATGTCGGGTATTCCACTCAGGGATCCAAACGATCCGGCTTTCCCAACTGAAGTTTATCAGCGTTGGTTCCCTAATTTCGGAACAGGGGTACTCTATTATACAGATGAGTTTTTTGTTGGACTCTCAGTACCCGAACTGCTCTCCATACCCCGGGAGAACGAGTCCATCGGCACTGTTAATTTTGAAGAGTACAGGGTTATTCTTACCGGTGCCTACCTCTTTGATATCAGCAGAGCGTTCCGGTTGAAACCCTCGGTGATGGTGGACTATAACCAGGCATACACTTCATTTAAGGCGAGCATGAATGTGGGCCTGATGGATTCCAGGGTGTTTATTGGCGGGGCTTATGATTATCCTAATTTTGCCATCGCCCTGCTGAATTTCCAGGTGAATCCACAATGGTTGGTGGGATATGCCTATACATTTAATACGGGACCTGTAAGCAAGGCCCTGGGCGGGAGTCACGAGATTGTATTACGCTGGGAATTCAGGCCCGTGATTCATACCATACCCGATGATCCCTTCTATTTTTAGATCATGAAAAAGGCTGCACTTACCATATTGTCCCTGATGATCCTGCTGCCTGTAGTGGAGGGCCAGGACTATTACCAGGTGAAAAAAAGCACCAGGATCTCCACTGGAATGGATGAAGCAGTGGCGCTTCCCTATAAGATTGGAAAGGATTCTTTGGTGGTGTACATGACACAATCCACCAGTGTGGGAGCCAGCAGTCCCACTGACTCTGAAGGCCGAAGATTGTTTACCATCTTTCAATATAATGAAAAAACCCGCCAGAAAAAGCCATTCATTGATGCACTTGTTTCCCAACAGCATGAAGGTCCGGTCTCTTTTTCGGGTGACTATAAAACCATGGTCTTTTCCCAACAGCGACCTTCCGGGACCAACAGGAGTTCTGATCCGTTGGGGCTCTATTTTGCAGAGAATGTGGATGGAGAATGGCTGAATATCAGGGCTTTCGAGTTCAATGATGATTTTGCCTGGTTATTTTCACCAGCGCTTTCTCAGGACGGACGGACCCTCTATTTTGCAGCCAATATGGAGGATGCCTTAGGGGGATTTGATATCTACCGTTCGAAGCTTAGAGGAAGCAGTTGGACCAAACCGGAGAACCTGGGACCTGCTGTCAATACAACGGGAAATGAACTCTATCCTTTTGTTCACCCTTCTGGCACACTCTATTTTTCATCCAATGGCCATGACAACACAGGTGGATTTGACCTCTATGAAACCACATTTATAAGTGGAAATTGGAACCAGGCTCAGAAGTTACCCCCTCCTCTCAACGGTTTGTCCGATGATTATCATGTCTACTTTAGCGAAGATTATAAGTCTGGATTTCTTACCAGCAACCGGAGAAGCCGTAACAAAGAGATATTTAATTTCGAATACGATATACCTCCTTTAGGGGTGCCCGAACCCATTAAAAAGACCTTTTATAAGTACAAGATATATGACCGGAAGCTCGATACGGTGGATCCCAATCTTTTTCGGTATTCGTGGGTGATCAATGATACCCTGGAGATTCCCGGCCACGAGGTCATTTATAAGTTTCCTGATCCCGGAACCTATGTATGTGAGTTAAAAGTATTTGATATACAACTTGATACCTTTGTGATAGGGCAGACCGTAAATACCCTGAATATTCGTTTGAATGAACAGGCTGTGATCACCTGTCCTGATACCATTCCTGCCAATACTCCTGTGGAATTTGATGGCAGCAGTACATATCTTCCCGGTTTGAATGTGAGCAGGTATCTTTGGGAATTTGGTGATGGAAGATTTGGTGAAGGCATCAAAACGAATCATACATACCTCTATCCGGGACGGTACCGCATTATCCTGGGTGTTGAGATGCGAAAAGAGAGAAGAAGGGATGATCCTGTTGTTCGCTCCAACTTTAAAGATGTGATAGTTATTGCTCCTCAATAGATTTCTTTGTTGCTCATCATCAGATGTTTATAAGCTTATTTGATAACTCAGGTTTTATTTTGCACGGAATTTGTATACTTTTAAACTGTATACAAAATGGAATAAGATGATTAAGCAATTATATATATTTATCTTACTAACCATCAGCACGTTGGGAATTGCTCAACCAGTTCCCAATGTGGAGGAAAATATTCCTTACCTGATGACCTTCGGGCTGGAAGCGGAGACTAGCTGGGGGGATGATGATTTTTCCCAGGCATTCTTCTTCCTGATCCCGGAAGAGTATGATCAGCCCTTTTTTATCCGGGTCTTTGATCCCGATACGGGGGGTGATGTGGATGAGATTGCAGGTGATTGGAACACCCGTAGTGTGTATGAGGTATTCGGCGGAGAGCTGTGTTGGACCGAAGATGACGCCAAGGAAACCAATCCTTCCGGAAACTATAAGAGTGGTACGCTACTAGCATCGAGGGCCTTTGCCCAGAATCCCAGGTATGACAACAGCTGGTATACATTCGGACCATTTAACCCTGCCCAGGGTGAATACGTAGAGTATTACAGGGGAAGGATATTTAAGATCATATGCGAGGGTGTGGCAGGAGACGATGGAAACATGTACCGGTATTACCTCAGTACCGATGCCAATGATAACAGGCCTATAGAGGGGGCCAATGCATTTGCCTATGAATACTCTTTCAGAATGCATAACGATTATGAAGAGGTCTCCCATATCTATCCATATATTGAAAATGGAACCATCTCGGTGAAGATTTCCAATTTTGACTGGGACAATGATGGAAATATTGTGTAGATCTCGGTGGCCGGACTGGCAAGGGATGTGGGGGGGTCGGGGGGCGTGGGGGGGGGTGGTGGGGCGGGGGGGGGCGTGGGGGGGG
>JAUVKN010000278.1 GCA_030596245.1 Bacteroidia bacterium
AAGGTGGGGCGCCAACCTTTTGGACTTGCGTTGAGCCCCGATAAAAATCAGGCTTTTGTGGCCAATGTGGGTGTCTACTCCTACCCGCTTATAGAGGGAGCCACTCCCGAAAATTACGACTCCCTGATGATCTCACACCACCCTTATGGGGATAATACCCCGGAGTCCATTGAGGGTACCGTGGTGGAGGGAAGAAAAATACCCGGATTGGGAAGCCCGTTGCATCCCGATGCCATGAGCGTGTTTACCATTGACCTGAATAGCAACCAGGTGATCGGCAAATTCAAGACAGGACATCAGATCGGACAGGTGGTGGAAGATGCAGAAGTGGTGGGAGGGGCCAGCCCCAACTCCATTGCCGTGGGGAAACAGTTTGCCTATGTCACAAACGCCACCAATGACAATATTTCGATCATTGATTACCACACACAGGAGATTGTAGGAACCATTCCCATAGAGGTCGATGCAAGGATCGACAGGTACCGTGGACTGTTGCCATTTGGATTGACCATGAGCAAGGATGAAAAGACCCTGTATGTGGCCCTGTTAGGGTTTAATGCTGTGGCAGTGATCGATATACCGAGTCAAACCACCAGGGGGTTGATCCCTTCAGGATGGGGCCCCACGCGGGTAAGATTGTCAGAAGATGAAAAGGAGCTCTATATTATTAGTTGCAGGGGCATTGGAGCTGGACCAAATGGAGGAGAAGGATTTGTAATGCCACTCCAGGGCGATTATATTGGAGATATTCAGCTGGGCAGTTTCCAAAAAGTAAGCATCCCTTCTGAGGATGAACTGGCAACCTACACCCGCCAATCCATTGATAACACTTTTTTGGAAGCAGCCTTAGAGGATGACGGGACAAACCCGTTGCCCCCGTTGCCCGGTTTGCGGCAGAGCCCCATCAAACATATTGTATACATCACCAAGGAAAACAGGACCTATGATGAGGTTTTTGGTCAGCTGAAAGGAGGTCTGGGTGACAGCACCCTGGCCAGGTACGGGGTTAATAATACATATACCCTGCCAGCTCAATTCAGAGAGGAGTTTCCCAACCTCAGGATCTCTCCCAACCATCACAAAGTAGCCAAACAGTTTGCCTATTCAGATAATTATTATTGCGACAGCGATGCATCGGTGCATGGCCACCACTGGCTGGTAGGGGTGATTCCAAATGAATGGGTGGAAGCCAACGCAAGTGTGAGCAAGAGCGCCAGGCTCTTTTCCAGGGCACCCGGACGACGCCATCCGGGAACCATTGGCAGTGTGGATCCGGAAGATTATGCAGAGATCGGTGGGTTGTGGGAAGCATTGGAGAGGGAAAACGTGAGTTTCTATAATTTCGGTCAGGCCAACGAAACAGCACATGTAAGGGAGGAGTGGTATGACACCAATACCGGGGCCGCCCATGGAGTAATGGTTCCCATGCAGAGGGCACTCTTCACCCGGACTAGTCACAACTACGCAGGTTACAACATGAACATTCCGGATCAGTACAGGATGGATCAGTTTGAAAGTGAGTTCACCAAAATGTGGATTGAAGGGGAGGAGGAGATGCCGGCACTGGTGACCATGATGATCCCCAATGACCATGGAGCCAGCATCCGCCCCGAGGATGGATACCCCTATCCGCACTCTTTTATGGTTGACAACGACCTGGCAGTGGGCAGGGTCCTCCATTTTTTATCAAGAACCAGATACTGGGATGAGATGCTGGTCATCATCACCGAAGATGATCCGCAGGGGGGTGTGGATCATGTGGATGCGCACCGCTCCATCCTGATGTTGGCCGGTCCCTATGTGAAGAGGGGTTATGTGTCACATACCCATGCGAACTTTGGTTCCATTCTCAAGACCCTTTATAATATCCTGAATGTGCCCTATGTAAATCATTTCGATGTTACCGCCTCCCTGTTGCAGGACTTCTTTACTTCAGAGCCGGATTACACTCCATATACCCTGGAGCGTCATGATGTCCGGGTTTTTGATGCTGAGTTGTCCATGAAGAGATATAACAAGACCATTGACTGGTGTAAGATCGAACAGGGCCCGGAGATGGACAATGAGGATGATGCCCGGGCAATTCACTATGAAAACAAGAAAGGAAAATAAGAGATACCACTCATTTTAGATCAGATGCTATTTAGTGTGACACGTTAGCGAGCACAATTGTGATATAATATGAAGAAGACATTAATTCTTTCGACAGTAGTAGCTGCCCTTGGTGGACTGTTATTTGGATTTGATACGGCGGTAATATCAGGAACAACACAATGGCTAAAGAGCGTTTTTGAATTGACACCATTCCAGCTTGGCTTTACTGTAGCCAGTGCCCTGATCGGGACTATCATCGGGGCCCTGTTTATAGGTAAACCGGCAGACCGGTATGGTCGCCGGTACGTGTTATTCGGACTGGCAATTCTATATTTTATTTCAGCCCTGGGATCAGGAATGTCATGGGACTGGTATAGTTTCCTGTTATTCCGTTTCATAGGAGGGTTGGGAGTTGGAGGTGCATCGGTGGTCTCTCCTATGTATATTGCTGAGATCTCACCAGCAAGGTACCGTGGCCGGCTGGTCGCTGTGGCACAGTTAAACATTGTTTTTGGGATGGTGTTGGCCTATTTTTCAAATTACATGATCGCGGGCCTGGATCTGGGGGTGGTAGAGTGGCGCTGGATGTTTGGTGTGGAGGCTGTGCCTGCCGGACTGTTTTTTGTTTTACTCTTTTTTAATCCCCGGAGTCCGCGTTGGCTGGTTGCTAAAGGGTTTGTAGATGAGGCTAAACTTGTCCTGGGCAAGTGTGGTACAAAGGTGGGTGACATTGGGAATGTAATCCATGAAATTCGACAATCACTTGATCTGGAGCACCATTCAATCAAAGAACCCTTTTTCACAAAAAAATACCGGGTCCCCATTATGCTTGCTGTTACAATCGCATTGTTCAATCAGTTATCGGGGATCAATGCGGTATTGTATTATGCCCCGCATATTTTCAAAATGGCCGGTTTTGAAAAGGGTGCTGCATTGTTAAATTCAATGGGAATTGGAGGTGTAATTTTCATATTTACCATAGCAGCCATGGCGGTCATTGATAAAATAGGTCGAAAAAAGATTATGATTGTCGGATCGATCGGTTATATAGTGAGCCTCGGGACCATTGCATGGGCCTTTTTCACTTACGGTACAGAGTTTTCTCAGGCGGGCGGCAGGGTGGTCCTGCTGAGTGTGTTCCTGTTTGTTGCTTCTCATGCTTTTGGTCAGGGAACAGTGATCTGGGTATACCTCAGCGAGATCTTTCCGAACAGGGTAAGGGCAAGGGGACAATCACTGGGCTCCACAACACACTGGATCGCAGCAGCTGTAATATCCTGGACATTTCCGTTGATCGCTGAAATATCAGGTGGATATACTTTTGCATTTTATGCAGTTTGTATGGTTGGCCAGTTGATTTGGGTGCTGTTAGTAATGAGAGAGACCAAAGGGATCTCGCTCGAGGAAATTCAAAAACAGATGGGCATAGAGTAGAACCTGGTAATCAAATAATTACCTACAATATTGATCAAGCCGAAACCACGAATATAGTTTCGCAAAACTTAATAAAGTCCCATTGATTATGGGAATTTAGGTGTCAGTTTAACTGATGTTTATGTAAAAAATTGCATCTTTGAGTTCACATGAACATTGGGAAGGTAAATAAATGAAAAATCATAGAGTTATATCCTTTTTTGTAGCTTTTATCATTGGTTTGGGGATCATCATTCCCGGATGCAATCAAACCAGGGAGTGGATCTTGAATGTTTCATTTCAGATGAATGAGCTGGAAGGCTATCCGCGGTCGGATCAACTGGTTATCTGGCTTGAAAAACCTGATGGCACCTTTGTTAAAACGCTGTTTGTGAGTGAATATCTTTCATACGGTGGCTACAACGATCCCGAGATCTGTCCGGACTGGACCACAAAAACCAACTGGGAGGAAGCCTCCCAGGAGGAATTTGATGCGGTCACCAGTGCTACACCGGCCATAGGGTTGGTGAACATGGAATTTGCATGCTCAAATGAGGTGGTTCCTAAAGGAGAATACAATATCTTTATTGAGGTGCATCTGACAGCAGATTACAATGAGTTGTACAGTGGGAAGGTAAAGGTATCACGCAGGAAATACCATAACCAGCTGCTGGTATCATACAATCCTGATAAATATACCAGGGCCACCTATGATGTACTTTCCAGTGTACAAATAAGCCTTAATGAATAAATATTTCCAACTATGACAAATAAGAAAAACAGTTTTTCACGAAGAGACTTTTTGACTACTACGGCCAAAGGAGCAGTCCTGGTTTCAACTGCCGGGCTTTACCACTCTTGTAAATCAAGTACAAAAACAGAAAAGGACCAGATCTCCGATCCGGTTCCTGAGCAGATTTCTGAACAGATCTCCGGTCCGATTCCTAAAAGAGTTCTGGGGAAAACAGGCCTGGAAGTTTCAATCCTCTGTTTTGGAGGAGGGTCACAATTTCTGAAAAATAAGAATGGTGAATGGGAGAAACACCTTGAAGAGTCCCTCAAGAGGGGGATCAACCTGTTTGATACATCACCGGATTATACTGTGGTTTCACGCGATGGATCAAAAGCTTTCACCAGCGAAGAGCGTTTTGGCGAGATTCTTCCCGCACACAGGGATAAAATTTTGATATCTACCAAGATCAATGAGCGGGAAGGGAATGGTATAGCGCGAAAATCAGTAGAAGAGAGCCTGAGGCGAATGAAAACGGACTACATCGATATTTTGATGCTTCATGCGGTGGATGAGAAAGACGTTGTATCTGAGATTGAAGCAGGGGTTTATGCGGATATGGTTAAGATGAAAAGCGAAGGAATGGTGAGACATATCGGTTTTTCCAGCATGGACAGCGCCCAACGTTCAAGGGACCTGTTGGAGGCCCTGGACTTTGATATGGCAATGCTGGCACTGAACCCTTCTAAATGGGGAGATTATCCTGGTTTGGCGTTTCCTGTGGCCATAGAGAAGGGGGTAGGAATCATTGCCATGAAGGTAATGCGGGATATTGTCGGGAAGGCCGCCAGTGCAGAGGAGTTGTTCGAGTATTCCTGGGGTCATGAGGGTGTTGCATCCTCTGTTGTAGGCAATGTGGGGATGGAAGTTCTCAAGGATAATATCCGTTTGGCTGTTGCTTACGGTAAAAAGCCTACGGCAACCATTGATAGGGAAGAGCTGGAAGCCCGACTGGCACCTTATGCAGGTCCCCACGCACTTTGCTGGGCACGACCCGGTTACAGGGATGGGGGGATAGTAGTATAAATGAAATGTTTACAATAGGCTAATACAGATTGTGATAGTGTTCTGTAATAAATCCTTTTATAAACTGAATGTTTTCCAGTGGAGTCTCCTTCGCCAGAATACCAGTTCCAATAAGTAGATTGGATCGATGGCCTAAAAATCCGAATATCTTTTTTATCTGATTCGCTATTTCAAGCTTGTAGCTAAGTGACTTACCACCCTTTTTTGTATCTTTTATTGTTTGAGGTGCCCTTCGCTCAGATACGTTTTTCTTACCAATACTGA
>JAUVKN010000186.1 GCA_030596245.1 Bacteroidia bacterium
ACGGGCAAACACCTGCAACGGAAGCTGTCCGTTTAATTCAACGGAGAGGTTCACTACTTTTCCCCCCTCCATAATAGAGTAAGGAGGGGTATCGGTCCACCCTCCGGCCAGATCCAGCCTCACCGGGCTTCTTCCCCACAGGATCTGATCATCCAGCAGGTTTCTCCGGGGTGACACGGGATCCGATTTTAGTGTATCGATCATATTTTCCCGTAGAATCCTGAAGGCCTGCTCCTCATAGTTGGCAGACAGGATCTTGTTCCCCGAGACCCTGGCCCTGAACATGCTGTCATTGATCCTTTTAATCACCGGTTCGTCGGATGATAATTCAGCAGGTAGTTCTATGCCGGTTTTGCGGTAATCTGCAGAAGTCTGCTCCAGGTCCAGGTAGTAAAAAATACTTTTGTGGTGGTTGGCTGCCAGCCTGGGTAATGCCAGTGCCTTTAGTGCTTGCCGTTGCCCATAGGTTCGACCTGGCTCTGCTTTTTCGGACACCTCTTTTGCAGAAAGCCGCATGGATTTGAGCCATAAAGAGCCATCCCCGTTCAGGTCCAACATACATGCCAGCATTTCCTGGACCTTCCCCTTGTGAACCACCGGGAAAAGAGGGAGCTCATATATGGAGATATCCAATGGAAAACCTGCCTCCTCAGGTGTTCCTAACCTGTCTTGCAGCCAATTAAAGAGGGGTTTTTCCATCCATGATGCGCCGTTTTCGGCACTCTCTCTGAATCCATCTGAAAAGCCATACATCCTCAGGCAATACTCCTCCTCTCCCACAGGAACCAGATCCAGGCAGATATTTTCAGGTATTTCAAGATTCCATTCATTCTCTGGGATCCCGGTAAGTATATGATGGTGATTAAGTTTCCATGTTCCGGGGATGTAACAATTCTCGATCCAGATGTGATGGTTCTGATCGGAAAATCTGAACATGATCTGAGAATTCTGCTGGAAGATTGAAGGGTGATGATCGGACTCCCTGGTCAATTTCAGACGTTGATCGATGATCCTGTTCTGCAGCTTCAGAGATGATTCAATCAAATCATTGTTACTGCCAAAATGGTAAAATTCTCCGTTATGAAGGGGGAAAAGTTTTACATCCACATCATTCAACTCCAGGTCATCGGAGTCTGATTCACTTCCAAAGACCGTCAACATCTCACTGTACAGGTCATAATAATCTGGCAATCCTCCAACGAACTTCTCTTGTGTTTGGTCCCACCCCGACTTTTTCATCAACTTCATGGTTGTTGCAGCATTCATCAACACAATGCCGGAATCCATCAAATACAAATAATCCTGTGACAGATCCCTCAACTCCTGCTGTGAAGGTTTTTGTTTCACAAAGGCGAGCTGGTCCTGCTGCTCCCTCCGGCTAAAAAATACTCCATGACGAGAAGCGATGGCATCGTCAACCCAGGTTCCAAATACCAGAACATCTGCTTCCGGAAGATTATCGAACCGATCCGATGAGATAAACATTACATCCCCGCTGCCTATGAGGGTGCAATAACTCCCTGGAGCTCCCTTCAAAATCTTTTCATAATACGATACCTGAAAGTCGAGCAATTTTTGATCAATGTATTGTCCTTTGGACCACCGGAATACCGGCATGGGCATCAAAGACTTACCGTAGGGCGCATAGGCTGGCAGTCGCCGACTCTCACCTCCCGAATGGATAATGATTCGTTGCTGAGCGGAGAGCCAGGACTTAAACGAGCCCTGGAAATCAGCCCTGCCATATGCTTCAGCCAATATGCTGGCGGTGCCGCCTCCCGATCCTACTTTCTTTTCCACCGGATCGGATCCACAGATCCAGGCATCGGAGTCCCTGTTTTCCAATTCATGGAAATTGTTTGACATGCCAAGGGGTAGTGTGATCAGTCTCTGAATATTCATGGGGGACGTTTTTATCAAAAATAGTGGCCCAATGTGTCGTGCTGGGGGTCCGGTTGCTCCTACCTGAGTACAGGAGTTAGTATGATATTCCGGTAACTCACCTTGCCATGGTCCCCCTGCAGGTAGATGGGGCCTGGTGAAAATTCATCGGATGTGAGTGCACCTCCTGTTACTCCCTTCACCGGTTGGTTATCAATGAGCATCTTGCCATTTAGTACAACAGTGAGATGCCGCTGATAGAGCGTGATATCCATCTCCTGCCATTCGCCTGCTGGTTTTTCGGCAGCCACCAGAGGAGTGATCCTGCTATACAAAGCACCCATGTTGTGGGAATCCAGCTCTTTCCCATAGCTGTCCTGTACCTGAACTTCATAAATGCCTCGAAGGTATACTCCACTGTTGCTTCCCGAAGGGATACTTACTTCGAGCTTCAGATTAAAATCCTCAAAGGTATCGCTGGTGCGCAGGTTCCCATATCTGATGTGTTTCTCTCCAGACTTCTGGACCGGATTGTTCACCATAACTCCATCCACCACTTTCCATCCACTGGTTGCATTCATATCAGTCAGTTCCCAACCGGTCAGGTCCTTTCCACCAAACAGCACTACCGGTTCTCCATACTTTATTTTACGCACTTTTGGAGCCTCTCCGCAGGCGGGAATTTTTTTACCCGTAAATGTAACTGCTTTCACTTCCACGCCATCCCTGTTGGGAAAATAGGCCAATCCTTCCAACTGATCTTCACCAGCTTTGGTTACCTGAAACCAGTTTACCGGGTGCGTTGTCCTGACCGGATTTTGCTCCTCATCTCTTTTCCGGACCACATCCCTGCCGTTGACCAGTATAAGCTGGCCCTCATTTACCATGGTATAATCGACGGGGGAAACACTGCCTCCACGCCATAACAAATCAGCATCCAGGTATCCATCTTCCTGACGAACTTCAAGCCAGCCGGCATTGCTGTTCTCATAATCCAGGGTCAGGGCCCACATGCCCAGGAAAGGATCCACAGACGAACTCTGGGCAGAAGAGTTGAGATTCATTCCTAAAAACAGTCCCACCAGTAGCATTACAGTCATTTTATTCGTTTTCATATTGGAAAATTTAGTTGGTTGAAATTTTTTTCAATTTAGCTGGTTTTTTCGAAATTGGGTTACAATCATGTGAATTATAGAAATAATAGCTGTATTGATTTCTCCCCTTTGATAAATAGACAAAAAAAGTCAACTTTATCTCGTCAAAAATTAAATCACCACCATGAAAAGAAGATCATTTCTTAAAACTTCATCCATTGCCCTGGTTGGGGCAGGCGGAATTAAAAATGCCCAATTTTTGAAAGGAAATGGTGCAATTCAGAATAACCTCTCTCTCGCGCTGAATGCTTATTCCTTTAACAAACCGCTGCTTGATGGCAGGATGAGTTTGGATGCCCTGTTTCATTTTGCCAAAAGAACAGGTTTTAATGCAGTGGATCTGACTGCTTACTATATCCCGGGATATCCGGAAGTGCCTGAAGATAAGGTGCTCTTTGAGATAAAAAAGAGGGCATTCCGTCTGGGTCTTGCGATTTCCGGTACTGGTGTTCGGAATGACTTTACCTCATCGGATCCAGAGGAACATGCAGACAATATTGAACTGGTGAAGCAATGGATTGTTGCTGCTTCGAAACTGGGGGCTCCCCATGTAAGGGTTTTTGTCGGTAGGGGATCCAATAGTGAGACTTCACGGAAGAAGGTGAAAACACAGGTAATCAAGGCCTTTCGGGAATGTGCCGACTTTGCATCTCATCATGGTGTCATGGTGGTCTTTCAAAACCACCATGATTATGTTAAATCCACATCAGAGGTGGTTGAGATTATGGATCAGGTACCATCAGAATGGTTTGGTCTGATGCTGGACATTGGCAGCATTCCCGGCCCCGATCCATACCAGGATATTGGGCAATTGATTCTCTATGCCGTCTCATGGCAGGTGAAGGAGCAAGTGAAATCCGGAAATGGATCTGTTCCAACAGATTTCGGAAGACTCATGAAGATCGTTCATGATCAACAATACCAGGGATATTTCCCACTGGAAACCCTGGGTAAAGGGGATCCGGAAAAAAAGGTGGAAGCCTTATACCAGGAAGTGATGCAACATATTATTTAACCACAAACCGTTTCGTCATTGCATCCGGACCATTTTGCATCACCATGATATAAACTCCTGCTGGCCACTCCTGAACATCAATTTCATACTGGAGCCTGTGAAGTGACTTGTGAATCTGATTCAGGTGAACCACCTGTCCGACAGGATTATATACCCGGAGTATGACTTCACCTGTATAATCACCAACTGACTCAACCGACAGGATCGATGATGCAGGTACCGGATACAGATCCAGTGAACTGTCATTCAATCCATCCTTCCAATCTGTGGAGGTAATGATCACTTTCTTATTGACCGACACCACATTACTGGGCAGGTATCCACTTCGGTATGCCCTGGCATAAATGGTCCGATCCGAATCAATGGTAAAGGGACCTCCGTACATGGTGGAAATTATCCCGGGATCTGCATCACTGAAAGAGTAGAAAATGGCATCACTGTTTGTGGCCTGCATAGAAATGGTTTCATAGGTGAATACCGAATCTGTTTCTGGCATAATAACAGGAGCCTCGGTTTTTACCAACACCAGATTTCTCAGGTCAATGGATGTTACAGCAATACCACCGGTTATATTGTTATAGAAAATATAAAACCGGCCGCGATAGAACTTGACTCTGGGTCTCATGCGTCCCTCTCCACCATTGGTCATGTATCCCACAATTTCATTGGGATACACCCAGTTCCTGCCACCATCAAAGGAGTAGGTATAGAGCAGAGAACAGCTCGATGCTTCTTTGGAACCATCTGTCCTTAATCCCACAGCCATGAGTGTATCGCCATTGGGAGTCGACGCAACAGCCGATAATCCGAGTCCCAGGTGCCAGGAGCCAAGGTTGCTGAAAATGGGAGCCTCCAGGACATCTACAGATCCATCGTTGGAATAACGTTCAAAAAAGACCGTTTGAGTGCTCCCGTATGTGACAAACACATTGCCCGATTCATCAATTCTGAGGTCAGGTTGACCCCTTCTTCCTTCACCGGCGGTAAGGGGGATTTGACTAGCAGCCAGATCCTGGGGCATGGTAGCATTCATGTAATGTGTTGCGCCATCCGGATCGGGCCTGCCTGTGGCAATGTGCAACTGATCCTGGTAACGCTCCATCCTGAAATCAGAGTCGATCCGGTAAAGGTCGTCACGACCAAAATCACCCAGGGATTCCACTCCCGTTCCAACCAGGTTATAGAAGAATACTGAACTCCAGACATCATCTGTGGTCTGCTTAGAATGAGCATACAGCGCTGCACCGTTATCCATCGCCACGATATCTACCACATAATTCCTTGCCACAGAGGAGCCCAGGGAGTTGTTTTCCACCGACCAGAGGCCGTTCAGTTCCCGCTTCGAATAGAGCAGGTTGAATCCGTTGGCGCCAGTGCCCTCTCCACGGGTAATGATATGAACGGCACCCCCCGAACCTACAGCAATGGCCGGACCGAAATCAAACGTCCCCTGTCCCAGGTCATTGACTGTATTGTGTTCCATAAGCAAGTCTCCGGCCATATCAAATTCGTAATAGTGATCAGAGATCATATAGATCTTATCGTTATCGATCTCCACATCGAAATTGGTCCCTTCGCAAAGTTTCGCTTTGGTAAGATCCACCGGGTCAACCAGTGGAGGAGTCTCATCCACCTGCTTGGTTACCGAAACCACATCACTTGGCAGATAACCACTCCGGTATCCAACAGCATGGATGGTAGTAACCTCATCAATGGTGAACGAACCAGCATACATGGTTGACAGAATATCTGGAGATGCATCTGAGAAAGAGTAATAAATGGCATCGCTGTTTGCTGCTTCGATGGTGATCTCATCATAGGTCATTACTGTATCTTTCGCCGGCAATATAACGGGCGCAGCGGCTTTGAGGGGCTCAACGCCGCTTAAATCTATGGTCTTCACAGCAATACCACCATTTACATTGTTGAAGAAGACGTAAAACCGTCCCTGGTAAAACTTAATCCTGGGACGCATGCGACCCTCACCGGCATTGGTTTTGAATCCGGTCATCTCAATGGGATATACCCAATGATCTCCACCGTCCAGAGAATAGGTATACAGCAGGGAACTGTTGGACGCCTCCTTTGTATTATCGGTCTTCAATCCCACTGCAAAAACAGTGTCTCCTTCCGGAGTAGATGCAACAGCCGAAAGGCCTAAGTCCAGGTGCCACGAACCAAGATCGTTTAAAATCGGCTGATCTTTAATATCTCCAGATCCGTCTCCTGAATACCTGTTTAGGAATACGGTTTCAAAAGTGCCATAGGTAATAAAAACATTTCCTGATTCATCAACCCTCAGATCGGGTTGTCCCCGTCTCCCGGTTCCTGCAAGGAGGGATTTAGGTCCGGATGCCAGATCTGCGGGCAGGGTGGAGCCAATGGCCGCATCCATGTAATAAACTGCCCCGTCCGAATCGGGCTTTCCCGTGGCAATATGCAGTTGATCCTGATATCGCTCCATTCTGAAATCGGCATCCACCCGGTAGAGGTCATTCCTCCCAAAATCACCAAGCTGACTTACACTGGAACCATTAAGCGTATAGAAATAAACAGAACCCCATACATCGGCAGTGGTCTGCGCCGAGTGGGCATACAAAGCTTCACCTCCATCCAGGGCCACTACATCCACCACGTAATTCCTTGGGAGAGCCATGCCCACCTGGTTGTTGGTGATGGACCAGGTGCTTCCCGTCTGCTTTTTAGAATATTTAAGGCTGTATCCATTGATGCCCGAACCGGTGTTACGGGTAATCACATGCACCTCACCTCCCGATCCAACAGATATTGCTGGTCCGAAATCAAAGGTCCCCTGGCCAGAATCTACCACAGCTGCATTCTCCTCAAGGTTGGTTCCTGCCAGGTTAAATTCATAATAATGATCCGAAATAATATAGATCCTGTCATTGGCCACCTCCACATCAAAATTTTTCCCGCTGCAAAGCATCTCCAGTGACAGATCTACCGGATCCACAATAACAGGGGGCGGGGGTGGTGGATCTCCTTTGAGCTTTTTCGATACTGAGACTACATCACTGGGCAGGTATCCACTCCTGTACGCAATGGCATGGATGGTGCGATCACCATCGATGGTAAATGGACCGGCGTATGCTGTGGAGAGCATATCAGGTGAGGCATCGGAGAATGAATAGTAAATGATATCACTGCCCGTTGAGCTGATGAAAATGTTCTCACTGGAAGTCACTGAATCAGTGGCCGGTGTTACAACCGGTGTTGTAGCTCTTATGGGGGAAACACTTCGTAAATCGATGGTTTTCACGCCAATACCTCCAGTGACATTGTTGAAGAAGATGTAGAACCTGCCACTGTAATACCTTACCCTGGGTCTCATGCGACCTTCGCCGGCGCTGGTGATAAATCCGGTAATCTCCATGGGATATACCCAGTTTTGGCCCCCGTCTGTTGAAAAGGCATAGTACATTGAACTGTTGGAAGCCGCCGTTGTACCATCCGTCTTCAGTCCGACTGCAAGTAGCGTATCACCTGCCGGGGTTGAACCTATAGCTGAAAGGCCAAGGTCCAGTTTCCAGCCACCCAGCTTATCAAAAACGGGTGCGTCCTGCAGATCACCAGATCCGTCATTGGAATAACGGTTAAACAATACGGTTTGGTCACTGCCATAGGTCAGGAACAGATTGCCTGAATCATCAATTCGCAGGTCGGGCTGACCATTCAAACCACTGCCGGCTTCCAGGGTTGTGATCCCTGTGGTAAGGTTTGTGGGTAAGGAAGCACCAATGGTGCCTTCCATGTAATAGACCGTGCCATCTCCAAAGGGTTTCCCTGTGGCTAAATGCAGGGTGTTCTGGTACTGCTCCATCCTGAAATCCGAATTCACCTTGTAAAGATCATTGCGTCCAAGATCACCGTAGGAAGTCACTCCCGTTCCATTCAGGTTGTAGAAGTAAACTGAGCCGAACCCATCCAATTCCTCTGAACCGTGGGCAAAAAGAGCCTCACCGCCATCCAGGGCTACCACATCCACCACATAGTTCCGCGCCATGGCAACTCCCACAGCATTCTCCTGTACCGGCCAGGTACCGTCGGCCAGCTTTTTGGAATACTTAAGGTTAAATCCACTGCTCCCGGTGCCTCCATTGCGCGTTGCAACATGTACCTCCCCGCCTGAACCAACGGCCAGCGCCGGACCAAAATCCAGATCACCCTGCCCGGTATCGTCCACCGAGCTATTCTCTGCATACTTTTCACCAGCCAGGTTATACTCATAATAGTGGTCAGATATGATATAGATCCGGTCGTTGGTCA
>JAUVKN010000074.1 GCA_030596245.1 Bacteroidia bacterium
GCTGCTTCACACAAGAGGAGTCTTTCGCGTATGATTGAATCATATCTAAAATCATTGATTGATAATGACCCATCTGACTCAAAAGATGTAATAGAGATTTCTCCTTTTGTTAAAAGCATGTCAACCGGAGTAAAGATTCCCGCAGATTTTGATTATAAAAAAGAATATGGTGACTATGTAGCAGGAAAGTATAAATGAAAAATAGATTATTCCTGGACACTAACGTAATGTTAGACCTGCTTGGCGAAAGAGAACCTTTTTACGATTCTGTTGCTAAAGTTGCAACCCTTGCCGATAAAGGTGAAGTTATTTTGACCGTTTCAACTCTGTCTTACTCCACACTGTTCTATTTGCTTTCTAAATTTGAAAAATCTGAGGTTGTGAAGGAAAAACTTCGCAAATTCAAGATAATTCCCAGGACCTCTGACTTGACCGATAAAATTATTGAAAAAGGACTTTCATCTAACTTCTCAGATTTCGAAGATGCTTTGCAGTATCATTGTGCATTAAAAGTCGATTGTAATATTCTGATTACGAGAAATGGGAAGGATTTTAAGGAATCAGAAATACCCGTAATGACAGCGACAGAATATCTAAAAAGCCTGACCAGTAAATAATCTACCTATTTGGCATCAAATGTCATTGTCAATGCTAAGCTGGGCCGCAGGTACAGGTTCCCGTCATTTTCCGGATCACCCATGTACTCGTGATAGAACAGGCTTAAAGTCATTCTGTCAGGCGATATTTCCCTGATCATCGCAGTGGTTGTATAGTCTTTCAGGCCGATGAAACCATCACCTGCAAAAGTAATGTAGTCCACATTTTCATATGTAATCGTTTCCGGAACACCCGGTTTGGGTCCGATATCAATATCCTCATCATATACAGTTTCAATGGTTAAATCTGCATTTTCAAACAAAGACCATGTGGTTGATTCCGGATTTGGGCTGGTTATCTGAAAGAATCCATAATTTGTGGTTATTACAATATCATCAGGATCAACTTCAAAAGAACTATAGACCCAGGGTGCCATCACATCTCCATTTATATTATCAAGTGAATAGCTGCCATCAAAATTAAAAGTGTACTCATTGTCGTATTCATCAGGTATTCCGATAAATTCCAGCATATCGCTGACTGCTGGAAATATATTAGGTACAAGCTCCACTTTTATATGGCCCACTCCATCAGAGCCTCCCGGAGTTCTGGAGAGCACCCATGTTTTGCCGCTGGTAGCACCTGCTCCTCCGGTTAAGAGCTCTTCTATGGTTGCTATGGTGACTGCCTCTGTTTTCGTGGTTTCTCCACCATCTCCTTTTACCGTACAGGTAATGGTATAATCGCCACCAGTCTCATAGGTGTAGGTATGGCTGCTCACAGAATCAGAAACCGAACCGTCACCATAGTCCCAGTGCCAGGAAGTGGCTTCCGGGGCTTCGGCCGCAATTTCTATAGTAAACCCGTTTACAGTAATATATAGATCAAGGGTCGGTGCAGGTATCTCTTCCTCACAACCTGTAAAGTAAATCCCTAAGAACAGGATGAATCCTAATCCTATAATACTCTTTAGTAATCCTTTGTATTTCATTTGTTTAAAAATTATAATTACTTGAAAATATACTAAATCACATAATTTAAGATCGTAAAGAAAATAAAAATTTTTCTAACCCAAACCCAATTCGTTTGTTAATGAATATCACGCGCATCCCACCATACCTTTGTGTCAATCCTGTCCTCGCCGCCAGGTAGGCGATCAATGGCTTCATCAATGTGATCACCATTAATGGTTCTCTCTTTGGTAACCGGATACGAGACCCTTGTGGGCATATATCCGTTGGTGATTCCCTGCGAAAGCACCGGACTGGTTCTTTGAGAGATCACCGGATATCCGGTACGGCGAATGGTACACCATGATTCAAAAGCATTGGGCACACTGGTAATCCACATTTGTGTGGAAATTTGCCTGAACATATTCTCCCGGTCTCCATTCAGCGTAGCTTCTTCCTCTTCAGCCAGATAGGTGTCGATTGAATCAGCATCAATATTCCACTGTTCCATTGCCAATCCTATGGCAGTTTGATACCCCATATTAACATCGCCACCGGCACCACTCAAATTAAACAGGGCAGCTTCTGCTCTGAGCAACCAGATCTGAGCAGCAGTGATCAGGTATATGGGTTGATCTTTTGCAAAAAACTCTCCTGTGGGTATTGAAGCGTTCTTTTTGTTCCATGCTGAAAATGCCTCGTCAGTTAAACCATTGGGCATGCCTTTGTATACTCCATCAGAATTCTTCGTGGCAAAAAAGGACAAACGCGGATCGCTGGTTGCCTTCAATATATTAATGAACATTTCAGACCAGACAAGATTATAGACTCCTTCCTGGCTGGACTGCCAAGTCCAGTACCACGGATTATAGAGGTCGCTTTTACTCTCTGAAGTTTTCAGCGTGGGATTCTGGTCATTGCTTTCAATTAAGGGAAGAGAAAGAGACTCAGCAATAATGGGCTCATATTTTCCGGGATCAGCAAATCTGACCCTCATGGCCAGATGCAACCTGTAGGAATTGGCAAAGCGAATCCATTTATCAATATCTCCTTTATAGACAGGATCTATATCAGAAGCATAAATATGGGCTTCAGCACCCGGTTCTTCTAGAGTATTAATGCAGTTTTTCAACCTTTCAACCATATCGGCATATATATCCTCCTGTGTATCATATTCAGGTTCCTCTATGCCGTATTTAGCCATCCCTGCTTCGAAGTAGGGAACATCACCAAACATATCTGTTAATCTGGAAAAACTAATAATGGCTATGATCTGAGCCTGGACATGATGCCACCTGTTCTCATATTTTTCGCCCTCAGAAGTCAGTTTAAGTACTTCAACAGCATTGCGTATGGAAGAGTTGTACACTCCGCTGAAAACTCCTTCCGGATAATCCTGGGTTCCGAATCCATTGTACTTGTCAATTTCACGTACCCAATTATTGGAAATATAGACATGGGCATACTGACCTCCAAAGTTAACCTGAATATCGCCCCTGGCATCATTAAATGCACCTCTTACTGCACTTGTAAAAAGATATGCATCAGGAAGATCCGTCAGCCTGTTAGGATCCGTGTTCATCTCTTCCCATCGCTCTGTACAATTCGTTAATCCTGATATTGCAATTGTAAGCATCAGAATAACTTTTACCGGTCTTATCACAGTTAAACGCTTTTTCATTATTAGGATGATTGGCATTAAAAATTCAAATTCACACTGAAACCATAACTTCTCGAGCTGGGCATCGGGTTTAATGCAAATGCATTTCCGATACTTCCGGAATTGAAACCCGATTCAGGGTCATAATCACCTGATGCATTGTAGAGGAAAAACAGGTTTCTTGCTATGAATGAAACATTTACGCTCTTAATAAATGATTCATTTAACCAGTGCCCTGGAACACGATATCCTAATGACAACTCTCTCAACCGTATATTGGTAGCATCAAGTATATAATCTGAAACAATCTTATCAAAATAGATCACATTCACATTTCGCAACATGGGTTGAACCGCTACGTCATTGGGCGCACCGGTTTCCTCATTTACTCCCTCTTCCACATATCCCCTGGGAACGACTCCCGGTATAGGTGTTCCGTATAGAAGACCTTCGTGCGTAGAGTACCACTCATCTCTTCCTCTTACAGACCCGGGGGATCTGCCAAACAGATCGTGATACAGATCTGTCGCTGAATAATATTCACCTCCCAACTGAAAGTCAATTAAGAAATTAAGGTTAAAGTTTTTGTACCTTACATGGTTAGACAGGCCACCCATTAAATCAGGGTTAATATCTCCCAGCCTTTTATACTCACTCCTTACAGGATACCCATACTCATCCACCAGTTTTTGACCATTTTCATTTCGGACATAATCATATCCGTATATTGATCCATAAGGATCCCCCGGCCTGAGCTCTACAAAGGCAAAACCTGTAACTGCTTGCAGTAAAACTCTTCTGTCAACACCCTGATACAGTGAGACAACTTCACTTATGTTTTTAGACAAGTTAAGTGACAGATCCCAGTTAAAATTATCCCGGGAGAGAGCCGACCCGCTCAATAACACCTCAAAGCCGTGGTTTCTAATCTCACCGGCATTCACCAGAATAGAGCCAAATCCGGACGAAGGTGCCAGTTCAACAGGCATAATCTGATTTTTAGAGGTTCCATCATAATAGGCAAAATCAAATTCCAGTTTGTTGTTAAAGAAGCTCAAATCAGCCCCAATCTCCCATGAATCTGTAATTTCAGGTTTAAAGTCCTGAAAAGCCAATCTGCTACTCATACCTCCTACGGGATATGAAAATGATGATTGTCCTACACTATAATAGTTTGTGGTTTGATAGGCTCCTGCATCATTACCCACTCTTGCTACAGATGCTCTTATTTTGCCTTTGGATAAAACGGATGACCGAATGTTAAATGCTTCTGTAAACAGGAAACTTAAGTTGCCTGAATAGTAGCTGTAGGAAGAGTTCTCTGCAGGTAATGTGGATGACCAGTCATTGCGGTAAGTCAGATCAAAATAGAGGTAATTTTTAAAAGAGAGTGTTCCTATTCCGTAGAGAGAAAGCACCTCTTTCTGACTTAAGCTTTCCCAGGTAGAGTAGTTCTGGAGGTTGCTCATATGAAAGAAATCCGGCACTTTCCAGTCACTGCCACTCTGTCCGATACCTTTCCATTGATTGTAGCGGTAGTTGCCACCCAGGCTAAGATTGGTGTTAACACTTTCGCCTACCTTCTGGTTGTAAGTGAATAGAAAATCATTGTTCCATTCGTAACTATTACTGAAGTTTTGATTCATGTAACCCTGGAAAGAACTGTGATTGTAGCTTCCCCGGGCAGCATACTCTTTCGCATTGCGATTGGTAAGGTCGAGGCCGGAACGAATAAGAAGATCAAGTTTTTCAGAGAGATCAAAGTTTATTGATACCAATCCCTGAAGACGGTCTTTTTCGTCATTGTTCTTTTTATTTTGCATGGTCCAGTAAGGGTTCGATACGGTGCGGTCCCACGCCCACTGTTCAGAACCATCAGGTGCCATCGCATGGTCTTCAACTGTTTGAAGGACTACATTACTTGGTAGAGCTCCCAGTGACCATCCGGCATTTGCAGGATCCTCTGCCAGATAAGGACGGTTTTGCACTTTACTATGTATGTAATTAATCTTTGCATTCAACTCGATACCTTTACCAAATTTTGAGGAACCATGCAGGTTAAAGGTTTGTTTACTCATATCATTGGTGGGATACATACCTGTACTATTCTGATTGGTAACAGAAGCTCTGAATGTGGTATTTTCATTGCCACCATCAAAAACCAGTGTATTCATGAAGGTGTATCCGGTGCGATAAAACTCTTTGAAATAGTTGGGTTGACCCTCATATGGGATCTTATTTCCTAACCAGTCCTCCTTTAATGAGCCATCCATGTTGCTTCCCCAACTCCAGATCCATGGCTCTTCACCCCTGATATCATTGATGCTTTCATAAACTTCTGTAGGATACCTTCCAAAGGCCCCCTGTCCGTACTCATTCTGAAATTCAGGAAGTGTCATAGGGTTTTCAGCCATGAAACTTGAATTAAAAGATATTCCAAGTCCTTTACGTTTCCCCCCTTTTTTTGTGGTAATCAGAATGACCCCATTTGCACCACGAGAACCGTAAACAGCAGCAGCGCCGGCACCTTTCAGCACACTCATGGATTCAACATCGTCGGGGTTAATGTCAGAAAGGGCGTCTCCTTTATCGGTACCGCCCCATTCGCTTGCTCCTCCATACGAACCTCCACTCACCGGGATTCCATCAATCACGATCAGAGGCCGGTTTCCACTTGATATGGAAGAGACACCTCTTAAAACGACTCTTGAAGATCCATCAATGCCAGAAGGAGTACTGGAAATCTGTAATCCGGCAACTTTTCCAGCCAGTGAGTTAATGGGGTTACTTTGCTTTACCTGATTGATCTCTTCGCTACCCACCTGAGTCAAAGAGTAACCCAGGGAACTTTTCTCCCTGGAGATATTCAGGGCAGTAATCACTACTTCTTCAATTTTTTCACGGGATTCTTCCAGAGACACCCTTATATATGTTTGTCCGGCTGAAGGTATTTTTATCGGTGCATACCCCATGAAAGAAAAAACCAGGATGGTTTCACCATCAGGAACCAGAATATTGAAGTTCCCATCAATATCCGTAATCGTACCGGTACTTGACCCTTTTATTAATACATGTGCCCCTGGAATGGTTTCCCCGTTTTCTGAATCGACTACCTGACCCGAAACCTCATGTCTTTTAAAACCCTCGCTGGTAGCAATAACAATCAACTTATCTTCTAAAATCTGGTATGACAGCTCTGTACCCAGTAATAGAGAATCCAGAACCTGTTGGATGTTCACCCTCCTTAAGCGTAAAGAAACTTCCTGATCCAAGACCGGAATATTATCATTATAAAAAACCTGGTATTCGCTTTTGTCCTGAATATCCAGAAGAGCCTCCCTGAGCGGCACCTTCTCCAACCGTACAGTAATTGTTGAGTCTTTTTGTGCATAAAGTACTGACGGTAATACAAGCAGAAAAACAGTTATTAGGAGTAGATTTCTCATTCTAAGTGATATTTTTATCAAAATTGTATATAAACTCCCAATAGGGGTTTAAATAAAGAACAGCAGGGCAGCATGTCTAATAATTTTTCTTTTTTTGCTAACTGTTCATTTACAGGGAGAAAGTAATTATCGTAATTCTGTTTTGCAAATACAAATATCGGATGCATTATTTTATATTTATCTGGCAAATAGTTGTTGATTTTTTTACACCAAATTCCGATGACGAAGTTTTGTAAGAATAGCATCAAGATTGGATTGATTATTACGGTTTTAGCCCTGGGTCATTGGATTTATGCAGGACAAATTGAGTGGGAGAAGGTCACCGAGTTACCAGCCATTAACGGAAATTCACCTGTTGAGGAACCATTGGACTATCTGTTCGAAAGCGGGATTGAGGGGTATGAATGTTTTCGTATTCCGGCCATTGTCACTACTTCAAAGGGCACCATCCTGGCGTTTGCTGAAGGACGCAAAAAAGGGTGTTCGGATACAGGCGATATCGACCTGGTGATGAAACGATCGGAGGATAACGGAAAAACATGGGGCAATCTTTTGGTACTCAGGGATGACGGGGAGAACGTTTGCGGAAATCCGGCACCGGTAGTGGATGAAAGTACCGGAACCATCCATCTGCTCTCCACCTGGAACCTGGGGGAGGACCCTGAAAAGAAGATTATTGAAGGGAAAAGCAAAGATACCCGACGCGTCTTTGTGATGGAATCGGGCGATGATGGGAAAAGCTGGTCAGATCCCCTTGAGATAACCGGCTCGGTAAAGCTGGACCGGTGGACCTGGTATGCCACAGGTCCGTGCCACGGGATCCAGTTGAAGGAAGGACCCCACAGGGGCAGACTCCTCATTCCGTGTGACCATATTGAGGCCGTTTCCAAAAAATATTATTCCCACACCATCTACTCCGATGATCAGGGGAAAACGTGGGAGCTGGGTGGGACAACCCCCCAGGACCAGGTGAATGAATGTACTGTGGCAGAGCTGCCGGATGGAAGGGTGATGTTAAATATGAGGAATTATGACCGTTCCCAGAAGAGCAGGAAAGTTGCTTTCAGTGATGATGGTGGATTGTCATGGAGTGATATTGTGGCTGACATAACCCTCATTGAGCCCATTTGTCAGGCCAGCTTGCTTGGTGTTTACACAGCAGCAAAGCATACTCTGTTATTCTTAAATCCCGCCGATGAAAACAAACGGCAAATGATGACCCTTCGGATCAGTGGGGACGAAGGTTCCACCTGGACAGGTTCATTGGTGTTGCACCAGGGGCCGGCTGCTTATTCAGATATGACACAGCTTTCCAACGGCAACCTGGGATGCTTTTATGAAGCCGGTCATTCCAATCCATACCAGGGGATTATCTTTCAGGAAGTTTCGTGGCAGAAAATTGAGGGTAAGGCTGGAATATGAGGTTTTCCGGGGGAGTGGATAGATGGGGACCTGACCAATGGAGCCTGGGTAATGGAACTAATTTGTTACAGCGATTGTCACATTGCCCTGGAAAGTCTTCTCTGAAGGAATGATCTTCATATAGTTCCCCCAGAGTAAACTGTTATAGTCCCACCAGTCATTAATAATCAATCTATTTTCACCATCGATATGATCGAACCGGCATGCCTGCGTACCATCTGAGAAAATCTCGACTTTTGAATTCCCTTTTGTTTTTAATGAATAGGTATAAATATTCTCCTTGAGTGACCGGGCTTCATTTGTAAAGTTTAACTCCTCATCCAGGCCAAAATAGTAGAAACCCTGTGAGTCCATTTCCCACCCGTGCTGCGGTTTTTCCCGGTAGTTCATCCCGGGTTTAACGGCAAGATCCACAATGCCATTTGCCTTGCCAATATCTGTTTCGTGATAAGCTGAGAAATAGGAATTCCTGTCCCATTCCAGCTTTTCAAATGAGCTGCCGGTGATAAATTTAAGCCCGGCCTCCTGGATTGTTTTGTCTTCAACGGAGTTCTCAACCTGATACCTGATGTTTAAAATCCCGGTTTCATCGATTTGAATCCTGAATTGTGCTATCAGGCTGTTGTATTTTCCTTTTGTATTGATGGTCGCAATCCCATTATTCACTTCAAAGTTGAACTCCTTACATTTCCAGTTTTCAGCATAATCTTTCATTGCTATGGTTGAATACTGAAGCCGTTCAGCAGGGATCTTCAGGTTGATGTAGGGCCCTGATTTTATAACAGTATCCTTATCTATTCTGACGTTCTCAAACAGACCGGTTCTCTTATTGACCTCCAGCAGAAAAACTTTCCCCGAAATGGATATCTTCTCCACGGTCTCATTTACCTTCAAATCTCCATGCGCACAAACCGGTATTTTAATCTCACGTTGCCCAAGCTGAATGTTGTATTCGTCCACCAACATCGAATCGTTTTGAAAAAAAGCAATGTGAAGTTTTTCTCCCTCTCTCCATTCATTTCCTGGAAACAGGAGTTCACCTTTCTGATGTGGCTCCAGATTGACTCTGTCCAATTCTCCGGATAGGTTTGCATATTTCCAGGTTATTTTAAGTTCATTGAAATTGGTATGGTCAAACCGGTTATGCACCGGAATTATCAATTCCCTGTTTGGCTGAAAATGATCGATCTGCTTTACATAAATCTTCGTTGGAGAATAAGCTTTTTTTGTTCCCCAGAATTCAGGTTTTTTGCGTCGCCATGTATCTATAATCCCCCATTCACCGTAGCCCACACATGGTCCCATATAGGTGGCAGGGATGATATTTTTATCGAGAATACCCCACCACTGGTTATAGCCGGGCAGATCGTCCGGTAACATGAATGTTTCATCGAGCATGCACCAGATTGCACCGCCCAATCCACCATCGGCCTCAAAAACATATGTCCACATACTGTCCAGACTCTGACTCCAGAAATTACGAACGTTTGGATCTCCCTTCAACTCAAAATTATTGTAACACGCCACATGGGCCCACTCATCGAAAAGCACCGGCATCTTTTCATATTCAAATCTCTTTGTTTCAATTCCGTATTGATTCAGATCTCCACGCCAGTTTGGATAATGCATGCTCAGGATTTCATAATTCTTAACACTGTCAGGGACCTGTCCCGGATAACTGTAGATAACCGGGCGGGTGGTGTCATGATCTTTCACCCACCTGTACGATTCAACAAAATTATCCCCAAACACATTTTCGTTACCAATGGACCAGATGATCACGCATGGATGGTTGCGGTGATGATGCACCATCTCCTCCAGTTGAGACAGATAGCGACCGGTAAACTGGTCGTTGTCCTGGGAAGCGCCGGTTGCACGATAAGCCTCCGTACGGTGCGAGCCCACAAAACACACCGCTGTTTCATCTTCCACGTATATTCCGAACTCATCACAATAATCCAGGAACGCCTCGGATGGCGGATAATGAGATGTCCGAATAAAATTCATGTTGCACTCCCTGGCCAGAAGGACATCCTTCCTGTCGTATTCCGGTGTTGTCATCCGCCCCAGGGTCGGGTGGATATCATGACGACAGGCTCCCCGCAACTTCACCGGTCTGCCGTTTACCAGCAACCTGTTGCCATCTATCCTGACTTCTCGAAATCCGATACGTTCTGATACCTTGTAGAGCGCTTCACCGTTTTCTAACAGTGTGGTCACTGCGGTATACAGATTGGGATGTTCGGCATCCCACTTTTTGGGATCAGTCACAGGAACAGTGATCTCCCCTCTCATTGAATGGACCTCCCTTTCGACTGTTTCAACCAGTTCATTGTCAGCATCCAATAGTTCGAATCTTATTTTTAAAGGCCTGTCCTGGCTCAGTTCATAAAATATCTTCAGTTCAGCATTTCGATAATCCTCATCCAGATCAGTTTCATAATAGAGCTGTTTAAAGTTTAGATTTGGAAGCGCTGTCAGTTCCACATCTCTCAGAATCCCGCCAATCTGGTGCTTGGCATACCCGCTCCCAAATGAAATATCATCGGTTCGGTCCACAAATTCGACCGTCAGGGTTACTGTTTCTCCAACGGTTACAAATTCGGTCACATTGCAGCTCCATTTTGTAAAGCCACCGTAATGTTCACGTGCCAGCTTTCCGTCAATCCAAATACGGGCATAGCTGTAGACACCATAAAAATTGAGAAAAATCTGCTTTCCCTTATAATCTGCAGGAACATCAAAATTAGTTTTATACACATAAGGCTGATCGTGCATTATGGCAAAACCCTGCATCTGGCATTCACCGGGCACCTGAATATCCGGCCAATCCTGAAAGTCAATATGGTTTTCCCAGAACTTTTCGGGCGGAGTCATAGAGAATTTCCATGTTCCGTTTAATGAGATTACCGGATCACTCACACCGGTTACTTCAATCTCTTTGAAAACGGATTGTGTGTCACATGCGTAAAAAGTAAATACGGACAAACAAATCAGAAGAACCGATAGCAAAGAAGATCTTTTAATCATGATGGTTGTTTTTATTGCTTGATAATCAGAGCTGTTTCACCCGCATCCATTTTTAGAACAATCCGACTATCCTCAAGCGTATACTCTTTTTGAGATTGAAACTCATTTTCAAAAGGATTGTTCAATACAAAATCACCACCCTTTTCAGAGTAAATTTCAACCTCTGTGATGGTTCCATTCTCCTTTTTTGCTGAAATTATAAATGCTCCGCGTTTTCACCATCGAAAGCATTTTGAACTTCGTCATATTTATCGGCTGTCCAATAGTCGTAAACATCTTTGAACTTCCATTTATCGAAATCGATATTTTTCATCGGGCGTAAATCCCAAAGGTCGGCCCTGTCGAGTGAAAACCGGAGCTTTCCCTCTTTTTGCCATACAAGATTACCGACCATTCCGTTTCCAAGCGGCACAGCTTCGTCCCAAACCCGGGCTAACTCTGTAAATTCAAGATTGTGCCTTCCAACGGTTGACTCTTCTGTTTGTGGCGCGCAAGAAGAGAGGATTGAAACAAAAATGAGATTTAAAAAAGAAATGGATTTCATTGTAGTAATTTTATAGATGCATGTTATAAAATTAACTAATAAGAGATTACAACCAACCCTCTTGAGTATGTGGCCAAAAATACAAATGGTGTTTGTCCTACTGATTTCAATCTTACTCTTACTGGGTTCATGTGCTCAGAATGAGCCAATTTTAAAGATAGGTTTAATAGCCGATCCTCAATATCAGGATGCGCCAGGATCAGGGGAGAGACAGTATAGGGAATCTTTGTGGAAACTGGATGAGGCCATTGACACCTTCAATTATTATGAGGTTGATTTTATTCAAAATCTGGGTGATATTATCAATGGGGAGTGGCGTAGTTTTGATTCCATTATTCCTGTCTATCATAAGATAAACCCGGATATAGAGACTTATCACCTGCTTGGGAATCATGATTTTTCAATCGACACAATACAAATGGCAGACCTGTTAGAAACTTTATCAATGCCTGATTGTTACTACTCGTATGTCAAAAAGGAGTGGCGATTTATTGTGTTGGATGCTACAGATTATTCCTATTATGCAAATCCTCTTCACAATCATCATCCGGATAAGATCGATGAATATTATGCCAATACAGAAGGATTGCAAAACCATTATGACTGGAATGGCGGAATTGGTGAAATACAACAGGTCTGGCTTAAAGAAAACCTGGATAGTGCAAAATCCTTAAATCAGAAAGTCATTATTTTTTCCCATATGCCTTTGAGGCCGGAGCATGCAACGAATTTATGGAACAGTAAAGAAATTGTCCATATCATTGAAAGCAGTTCAAGTGTAAAAGCATTTATTAATGGTCACCGACACGAAGGTGGATATGCTTTCGAAAATGGAATTCACTATATCACAATTTTTGGAATGGTTAATACCATGATTAGCTCCTATGGCATTCTTGAGATATACAGAGACAGTTTAGTTTTGAAAGGATTTGGTAATCAACAAGATTACGTACTTCTAGAATAGCGTATTACCAAGGAGGGTAAATCAAGACAAATAAATCTATCTGGTCTAATTTCCTGTTTCAATTTTCAGGACGGTTGCCAGATCATTCAAACCCGAATCCGGTATGTGAACCGAGAGACCGGCATCGGTTAAACTCCACTCCGACAAACTTCCGCTTCCCGGAATGGAGACCTTTTTAACTTCAATAGGCTTGCCCGTTTTTACGCTGGAGAAGGCTTCCAGCAGTACCTCTGTTCCAGCAGCTGGTTTCCACAGGAGGAACTCAGAACAGAAAAGCCAATGGCCAGGAGGGTCAACCGCACCATCATTCAGTACATGCCAGAACTGATGTAGACTACTTCTTTTTCTTGGCAGTATAAGGGATAGTGCCTTCACTATATGAGGCGGTTCCCTCGATAGACTCTTTCCCAACGGTACCTTTGACGAAGACTGATTCGCCCTCAATATATACCTTGAAAGAGATCTCATTCTTCTCATATTTCACGTCAGTCGCCTTAAGTTCATAGTGCTCTCCAAATACAAGCTTTGCGGTGTACTCTTTGCCATCCTTCTCGATAACGAAATCACCTGTGCTGTACTCATAAGGTGCCTCTGAGGCCTCATAGGTCCATGTTCCTGTTGGATCTACCTTTTTCTGTGCAGCTACAGTGGAGGTGACTGAAGCGATCAGTATGGCAATCATTAAGAATTTTACTGTTTTCATAATTTTTGTTTTAATTGATGATTATAATGTTTCTAAGTGGATTCAAATCGTTCTGAAAATCGCAGCAAGATAATACATTTTCTTTTTGCTTCAGAATTTTGTTTTGCTACATTCGTTACCTGTATATCTTTAATTTAAAACGCCTGATATCTACGAATATCTGAATCATTCTCAACAATGGACCTTCTGAAAAATAACGGCTTTGCAATCTCTGAATACCATGATGTGGGTGAGATTTATTCCCGGATTGATAAGCTGATTGGACAGCCCATCCGTCCTGTTCACCGTGATGAAATGGAGAACTATCTGAAGGCATTTGAGCATAAATACGCCTCCTCAAAACCGGTGATCGACCGTGCAAAGAGATATATTCCCGGGGGTGTTCAGCACAACCTGGCTTTTAATTATCCTTTTCCCATTGTGTTTGACCGGGCTGAAGGAGCTTACCTGTATGATAAGGATGGGAACAGACATGTTGATTTCCTTCAGGCGGGTGGCCCCACTGTGCTGGGAAGCAACTACCCCATGGTAAAAGAGAAAATCCTTCACCTGATCAATACCACAGGTCCCTCCACAGGATTATTCCATGAATACGAACTAAAAATAGCCGAATTCATTTGCGAACATCTTCCAGGAGTTGATATGTTCCGGATGCTGGGCAGTGGAACCGAAGCCTGCATGGCCGCCATTCGTGTGGCTCGTCTGGCCACCGGGAAAAAGAACATTATAAAGATTGGCGGCGCTTATCATGGATGGAGTGATAGCCTGGTTTACGCCCTTAGGATTCCGGGTACAGCAGGTTTCGATGCACATGGGATTCCCCGGGCTTCACGCAGGTATACACAGGAGGCCTTTCCCAATAACCTCAACTCACTGGAACGCAGACTCCGATTAAACAGACTCAGGGGACAGGGAACCGCTGCTGTCATTCTTGAGCCCATGGGTACCGAAAGCGGGACACGTCCGGTGGACTATGATTACAACCGGCAGGTACGTACACTCTGCGACAAATATGGTGCACTGATGATTTTTGATGAAGTGGTTACCGCATTCAGGATTGGGATCAGTGGAGCCCAGGGCTATTTCGATGTAAAACCCGATCTGACAGTATTTGGCAAAGTGGTTGCAGGTGGTTACCCGGCTGC